>NZ_JBQKJR010000032.1:0-38202 GCF_052117165.1 Agathobaculum sp. LCP25S3_E8 | reverse complement strand
ATTTCAGCACGTCTGCCTTGTATTCTGCACTGTATTTCTGTCCCATCTTCAACACCCTTTCTGTTCTTCATTATACCACCTTGGGTGTGCGGTTTTATTGTATCACTCCAAAAGTCAGCATGGGATTGGTGTGGTATCTTTAATTATGTGAAACTCCGGTCTCCCATTTGCTGACCGCAGCCGCTGATACACCAACCAGCGCAGCCAGACTTTCCTGTGTCAGTCCCTTAGCGCGGCGTGCGGCAAGGATTGTGGTTCCGATGAAAAGTTCCATATCGTTCATCCTTATAATAGCAGATTCAAAAGGACCTTTTGTGATTTTATCTTATCATGCGGCTGCGACAGATACAATGGAGGCAAAGTTTAACCGGCGGTTGGATTTTTCAACCAACAGTTGAACAAAGCGGTGCATGGTTGACGCTGCTGTCGGATTCTGTTAGGATAGTCAAAGTGGGAAAGGGGAATGGGACTGTGTCGCTTGATTTGACAGAAGGAAGCATTACTCGACGGCTGTTGTTGTTTGCGCTGCCGCTGATGGTTGGCAATCTGCTGCAGCAATTATATAATGTAGCGGATACGCTGATTGTGGGGCGGTTTCTGGGAGCGGACGCACTGGCAGCGGTTGGTTCGGCCTATACGCTGATGGTGTTTCTGACATCGATTTTGCTGGGGCTCTGTATGGGCAGCAGTGCGTTTTTTGCCATGCAGTTTGGCAAACGGGATATGGAGCGTCTGAAAAACAGTTTGTTTTTGTCCTTCCTGCTGATTGGTATTATCGCGGTTGTGATGAATGTACTGGTTTTTGCGGGGTTGGACTGGATTGTCCGGGTGCTGCATGCACCGGATACCGTTGCGCCACTCATGCGGCAATACTTGTTCTACATCTTTTTTGGGATATTGGCGACGTTTTTATATAACTTCTTCGCAAATCTGCTTCGTGCAGTGGGGAATTCATTGGTGCCGCTGGTGTTTCTGGCAGCATCGGCGGTGCTCAACATTGTTCTGGATTTGCTGTTTGTTTTGGTGTTCCGCTGGGGGGTGACAGGTGCGGCGGTCGCTACGGTGATGGCGCAGTTTGTCTCCGGTATTGGCATTGCGGCGTATTGTTTGCTGCGTTTTCCAGAGCTGCGTGTGCAACGGCGTCATATGCGCTGGGACCGCCGGATTATACGTGAGATTGCCGGTCTGTCTGTTTTGACCTGTGTGCAGCAGTCGGTCATGAATTTCGGTATCTTAATGGTGCAGGGATTGGTCAACAGCTTTGGAAAAACCGTCATGGCGGCGTTTGCCGCAGCGGTCAAGATTGATTCCTTTGCCTATATGCCGGTGCAGGATTTCGGCAATGCGTTTTCGACCTTTATTGCGCAGAATTACGGGGCAAGGGACGAGGAACGCATTCGACGCGGAATCAAAAGCGCGGTAGGGACAGCGTTTGTGTTCTGTGTGGTTATCAGCACAGCGGTGTGTATATTGGCGCGTCCGCTGATGGGACTGTTTATCCAGTCGGAAGAGACAGAAATTATTGCAATTGGCGTTGGCTATCTGCGGATTGAGGCGTCGTGCTATTTTGGAATCGGTCTGCTGTTCCTCTTGTACGGCTTTTATCGCGCGGTCAAGCGGCCTGGCATGTCGGTGGTGCTGACAGTGATTTCGTTGGGTACGCGCGTAGCACTTGCTTATTTGCTGTCTGCAATGCCCTCGGTGGGTGTGACCGGTATATGGGTTGCCGTGCCAATTAGCTGGGTGCTGGCTGATCTGGCGGGCGTGGCATATTATTGGAGCAAAAAAACACGTTTGCTGCATGAGAAAGTATGAAAAAAGGTCCTGCCTGATGGCAGGACCTTTTGGTTTTAGGTACCAAAATAACTGAAGTGCATATAGTCGCGCTTGCTGCGCCATGCATTGCCGCCCCACAGAAAGCCGTGGCTGATGAATGCGTTGTACACGTCGCCGCCTTCAGGGATGGAATAGGGGTCTTCACCCGGCAACCAGTAGGAGCCAGTGGTCGGGGTCAGAGAGCCATCCTCGTTGATGGTTGCTTCCATGTTCTCATCCCAGTTGATGTCTACTGCAGTACCCTGAGAGTGTTCGCCCGTACGCCAGGAGTAGCAGCCGACATCCTTAATCGGGAACTGCTCATCTCCATTGTAAATCTCTTCAAACACTGCTTCGTAGATGGAAGCAAGGTTGCGGTTTACCTGCAGATATGCAGTGCCAGAGGTCTTGGTGCCGTCCTCCTGCAAACGCCAGACCGGAACGGAAATTTCCACCATATTGGCTTCTGCTTCCTCGGCAGTCTGGTATTTCTGACCGCCCACACCATAGACCAGTTCCATCTTTTCTTCTTCTGTCTGCGGCAGCGTCAGGTCCGGTTCTTTCCATGAGTCGTCGGTAGTGTCAGAGCTGTTGTTCGAGGTGCCCTCAAAGGCGGAGCAAAAACGGGTTGCCATAATAAGGGCTTGTTCGCGTGTGGCGGTTCCGCTGGGGGCGAGTACGGTGGTTTGTCCAGCAGCGGAAATGCCGTTGACCACAGTGTGATCCACCATGGTAATCATGGCATCAACAGCATAGGAATTGATTTCGGGGACATCGGGATAATCCTCTACACAGGCGTCGCCTGCGATTGGGGCAGCGTCAATGCCGGCGGCATCCAGAATGTTATACAGCATAACGCAAAGATCCTGACGTTCAATCTCTGCATCCGGATCGAAGATGCCATCGCCGCGGCCGTTGACCAGTCCGAGTTCGTAGGCAGCGACAACGCTCGGATCATCACAGTCGCGGAAGGGTTTTTTGCCCGAAGCAAAAACCGCTTTGCCGCTGACAGCTTTATAGGCATTGACGGCGATGCCGCAGAACTCGGCGCGGGTGATGGCGCCTGTTGCACTGCGCGTTTCCAGTGAGCTGGGTATCAGTCCTGCTTCCTGCGCCGCGGCAACGCCTTCCTGTGCCCAGGCTGAAACGTTGGACAGCGCGCCGGCTTGCGGTGTGAGCAGCGCGGCGAGCAATGCAAGTGTGCCGGCGCGGCGAAAAAACGGATGTGGCATAAGTAAGGGGCCTCCTTGGAAAAGGGTATTGAATTGCGTATTTTTATGGATATGAGTGTGTCGTTTTTTGTAAAAAGTAAGTAAAACAGAAACTTATTCACAATATCCACAGATTTTTCCACAAAACTGTGGATAATTACCTACCGATGGTGCGATCGAGCGCGCGATATTGGAGCGCTTCGGCAAGGTGCTCCGGAGCAATAACCGGGCTGTTCGCCAAATCGGCGATGGTACGCGCCATGCGCAACACACGGTCGTGGGCGCGCGCGGTCAAACCAAGCCTTTCGAAAGCTGCATGAAACATCTGTGAAGCGTCCTCTGTCAGCGGACAGCATTCTGACAGATGCGCAGGCGGAAGGTGTGCATTACAGATATCCGTGCCCTGTCGCCGGTACTGTAGTTGACGTGCAGCCATAACGCGGGTGCGAATAGAGACTGACGATTCCTCAGCAGCCTGTCCGCGCGCCGCAAGTGCGGCATATTCGACCGGCTGAACCGCAATTTGCAGGTCAATTCGGTCGAGAAGCGGGCCGGACAGGCGGCGCAGATATTGCTGCACGGACGCGTTGGAGCAAGTGCAGCGTTCGGTGCCGTACCAGCCGCAGCGGCAGGGGTTCATGGCGGCAATAAGCTGAAAACGAGCGGGATAGGTGACTTGTCCCGCAACACGGGAAATCGTGATTCGACCATCCTCCAGTGGTTGGCGCAGTGCCTCAAGCACATCGCGGTGAAACTCCGGCAATTCGTCCAGAAACAGCACGCCGTGATGTGCAAGCGAAATCTCGCCCGGTGTGGGCAGACGGTTGCTTGCACCCGCGCCGCCTGCCAAAGCGGCGGCAGAGGTGGTGTGGTGCGGCGCTCGAAAGGGGCGGGAGGCACGTCCGACAGCCTCCTGTCCACGGCCAACAGCCGACCAGACGCGGATGACTTCCAGCCGTTCGCTATCCGACAGCGGCGGTAAAATGGTGGAAAAGCGCTTTGCCATCATGCTTTTGCCCGAACCGGGCGGTCCGGAAAGCAGAATGTTATGTCCGCCGGCTGCGGCAATTTCCAGTGCGCGCTTTACGGCGTTCTGTCCCATCACATGGGAAAAGTCCAATGTATTATCCTCTGGTGGGGGTGGCTCGGGCGGCGGGCATGGCGCCAGCGGCGCGCGGCCTGACAGATGCGCGATGAGCGCAGGCAGGCTGTCGACCGGCAGAATTGTAATACCGGTAGCATAGGATGCTTCCTGCGCGTTCTGCGTCGGCACATAAACCGTGCGGAAACCGGCGTCCCGGGCAGCCAGCGCCATGGAAAGTGCGCCGCAGACCGGGCGCAGCAAACCTGACAGCGAAAGCTCACCAAGGAAGATTGAATCCTGTGGCAGAGGCTCGATTTGACCGGTAGCCGCAAGGATGGAAAGCAAAATAGGAAGATCATACGCCGTACCTGCCTTGCGGGTATCCGCCGGAGCAAGATTCACCGTGATGCGCGAAACCGGCCAGTCAAACGAGCAGGACTTGACAGCCGCCCGTACACGTTCTCCGGCTTCTGCGACCGCACCGGTCGGCAAACCGACCACATCCAGACGGGGCAGGCCATTCGAGGGCAGGCATTCGACGGTGACGATATAACCGTCGATTCCGCTCAGACCTGCGGAAAAAACGCGCGCAACCATCGAACTCCCTCCCATGATGCCAAAAGACTTACTTTATTAATATACTACAATTTTGTCGATTCCGCAATGCAAAACGACAACTGCAAAGGAAGTGTAACATTTTGGAACAGTATGAGATTGTTGTTTCATAATGCGAAATCTTTGTCAATAATCGGGGAATTGTTACGAATTTGTCATATTAAGTGTTTACATTTTTGGTGAGGAGTGATAGAATAAAAACGGCCGGTGGAGACGGCTTTTTCCCGTGTCAAAAATCAGGCGAAAAGGCTTTTCACCCCTTCAGCATGTTATAACTGAATAGGAGGATATAAACATGGCAAGAAAGATGAAGTCCATGGACGGTAACACTGCTGCGGCACATGTGTCGTATGCGTTTACCGAGGTCGCGGGTATTTATCCGATTACCCCGTCCAGCCCCATGGCAGACAGCGTAGACCAGTGGGCAGCCGCAGGTCAGAAAAACATTTTCGGTACTACCGTTAAGGTAATCGAAATGCAGTCCGAGGCGGGTGCCGCAGGTACGGTTCACGGTTCTCTGGCAGCCGGCGCGCTGACCACGACCTACACTGCATCGCAGGGTCTGCTGCTGATGATCCCGAATATGTACAAGATCGCAGGCGAACTGCTTCCCTGTGTGTTCCATGTTTCCGCGCGTACGGTTGCATCCCATGCGCTGAACATCTTCGGTGACCATTCTGACGTTATGGCTTGCCGTCAGACCGGTTTCGCTATGCTGGCTGAGACCAATCCGCAGGAAGTCATGGATCTGGGTGCGGTTGCGCATCTGGCTACCCTGAAATCCCGCGTTCCGTTTATTAATTTTTTCGATGGTTTCCGTACCTCCCACGAGATTCAGAAGATCGAGGTTTGGGATTACGAGGATCTGAAGGAAATGTGCGATATGGACGCTGTGGAAGCGTTCCGCAAGCGCGCTCTCAATCCGGAGCATGCAATGATGCGCGGCTCTCACGAGAATGGCGACGTATTCTTCCAGCATCGTGAGGCTTGCAACAAGTACTATGAGGCTGTTCCGGAAATCGTAGAAGAGTACATGGGCAAGGTTAACGCCAAGCTCGGTACCAACTATCAGCTGTTCAACTACTACGGCGCTGCCGATGCCGACCGTGTTATCATCGCGATGGGCTCGATTTGCGACGTAGCGGAAGAAGTTATCGACTACCTCAACGCACACGGTGAGAAGGTCGGCCTTGTCAAGGTTCGCCTGTACCGTCCGTGGCGTGCGGACAAGCTGCTTGCCGCTATCCCGGAGACTGCCAAGAAGATTGCGGTTCTCGACCGCACCAAGGAGCCGGGCGCACAGGGCGAGCCGCTTTATCTGGACGTTGTTACCGCGCTGGCTAACGCTGGCATTACCGACAAGACTGTTATCGGCGGCCGTTACGGTCTGGGTTCCAAGGACACCCCGCCGTCTTCTGTCTTTGCGGTATACGAAGAGCTGACCAAGGCTGAGCCCAAGCGTCAGTTCACCATCGGTATCACCGACGACGTGACCTACCTGTCCCTCGAGGAGAAGCCGGCGCCGAACACCGCGGCGGAAGGCACCACCGAGTGCAAGTTCTGGGGTCTCGGCGGCGACGGTACGGTTGGCGCAAACAAGAACTCCATCAAGATCATCGGCGACCACACCGATAAGTTCGTTCAGGCGTACTTCCAGTACGACTCCAAGAAGACCGGCGGCGTTACCGTTTCGCACCTGCGCTTTGGCGACAAGCCGATTAAGAGCCCGTATTATATCAATAAGGCGGACTTTGTTGCCTGCCACAACCCGTCCTATATCACCAAGCACTTCCCGATCGTGCGTGACGTTAAGCCGGGCGGCGTGTTCCTGATTAACTGCCAGTGGACGCCGGAAGAGCTTGAGCATCATCTGGCGGCTTCCGAGAAGCGCTACATTGCTAAGAACAATATCCAGCTCTACACCATCAATGCGATTGACCTCGCCATTGAGATCGGCATGGGCAAGCGTACGAACACCATCCTCCAGTCCGCCTTCTTCACGCTGGCTAAGGTTATGCCGCAGGAAGAAGCTATCGGCTACATGAAGGATGCGGCTACCAAGTCCTACCTGAAGAAGGGCCAGGATGTCGTTGATATGAACCATAAGGCGATCGACGCCGGCGCTACCGCGTTCGTCAAGATTGATGTTCCGGCTGCTTGGGCTGATGCTGTTGATCCGGAGGATACCCGCGATCTGCAGGGCCGTCCGGAAGTGGTTAAGATGGTCAAGGAAGTTATGGAGCCGATCGGCCGCATGGACGGCGACTCCCTGCCGGTATCCGCTTTCGCGGGTGAGCATGTTGACGGCACCTTCGAGCACGGCGCTGCCGCTTACGAGAAGCGTGGCGTAGCGGTTACCGTTCCGTCCTGGAATCAGGATACCTGTGTACAGTGTAACCAGTGTGCTTATGTCTGCCCGCACGCGACTATTCGTCCGTTCGCACTGACCGAGGAAGAAGCCGCTGCTGCTCCGGCATCGACCAAGATTGTTGACATCAAGGTCGGCAAGGGCAAGGGCGTTTATAAGTATGCACTCGCTGTTTCTCCGCTCGATTGCATGGGCTGCGGCGTATGTGCTGGCGTGTGCCCGACCAAGTCCCTGACTATGACGCCGCAGGAGCAGGAAGCAGCCCAGCAGGATGCGTTCGACTACTGCGTAGCCAAGGTTTCCGAGAAGGCAGACATGTTCTCGGTCAACTCCGTCAAGGACAGCCAGTTCAAGAAGCCGCTGCTTGAGTTCTCCGGCTCCTGCGCAGGCTGCGCTGAAACTTCTTATGCCCGCCTGATTACACAGGTTTGCGGCGACCGTATGTATATTTCCAATGCGACCGGCTGTTCGTCTATCTGGGGCGGTCCGGCTGCTACCAGCCCGTACACCGTTGACGCGAACGGCCACGGTCCTGCTTGGGCGAACAGCCTGTTCGAGGACAACGCGGAGCACGGTCTCGGCATGTACTATGGCCAGCTGGCTATCCGTGAGCGCCTGATCTCCAAGCTGGAAGAGATGGCTGCTGCAGAGCAGACCCCGGCTGCGACCAAGGATGCGATTGCCAAGTTCATGGAAACCAAGGACAATGGCGCTGCCAATGCAGAGCCGGCCAAGGCTTTGGTTGCCGAGCTTGAAAAGGGTGCGGCTGCCGGCTGCGACGCTTGCAAGGAAGTTCTTGCGTATAAGGAATACCTCGCTAAGAAGTCTATCTGGATCTTCGGCGGCGACGGCTGGGCTTATGATATCGGCTTTGGCGGTCTGGATCACGTCCTCGCTTCCGGTCAGGATGTAAACGTCATGGTATTCGATACTGAGGTTTACTCCAACACCGGCGGTCAGGCTTCCAAGGCTACCAACATCGGTGCTGTGGCTCAGTTCGCGGCTTCCGGTAAGACCACCAAGAAGAAGAGCCTCGCTGAGATCGCAATGAGCTACGGCTACGTTTACGTTGCGCAGATTGCTATGGGTGCGAACATGAACCAGACCCTCAAGGCGATTGCTGAGGCAGAAGCTTACCACGGCCCGTCCCTCATCATTGGCTACGCTCCGTGTGAAATGCACTCCATCAAGGGCGGCATGACCAACTGCCAGGCTGAGATGAAGAAGGCTGTTGACTGCGGCTACTGGAACCTGTTCCGCTTCAACCCGCAGCTTGCTGAGGAAGGCAAGAATCCGTTTATTCTTGAATCCAAGGAGCCTAAGACGGAGGATTACCGCAAGTTCATGATGAACGAAGCGCGTTACTCGGCCCTGACTCGTTCGTTCCCGGATCGTGCTGAGAAGCTGTTCACGGAATCCGAAGTTGAGTCCACCAAGCGTTACGCACATCTGCAGCGTTTGCAGGCTCTGTATGCGCCCGAGGCGTAAGAGCAGCTGATTACGCAGAAAGTGTTGAACTGAAACAAAAATGAGAAACCGCCCGCGGATGATACCGTGGGCGGTTTTTTTGTGCGTCACTGGATATTTTCGGCAGATAGGGCAGAAACCCATACAATATTTTGCGTTTTCGCAGCGAGAAACAGCAAAATCCTGTTGCGTAAACAGAGAAAACGCGGTACAATGATAAACAGAAAGGTGGTGCCCGTTTTCATGGCATTCACAGGCTTTAACGCTGCAGGGATTGATTTGCTGCAGCTGAACCGCCTGCAAAACAGCAAGGATTTTTACGAAGAACACAAAGAAGAAATTAAACAAAAGGTTATTCTACCGTTCCATGAATTGATTGCGCAGATGACACCCGCGATGCTGGAAATTGATGCACAGTTTGTCGTCACTCCATCGCGCATGGTGTCGCGTGTGCGGCGTGATACACGTTATACGAAGGACAAAACGCTATATCGCTCCAATATGTGGATGTTTTTCCGGCGAAAACGACAGGAGCACGAATCCGTGCCATGCTATTATTTTGAGATACATCCTGAGTTCTGGGGCTTTGGCTGCTGGGGCGCATGGGGCAGAGGGGAAATGGAATCCCTGCGAGAGATGATATTGCATGAGGATAAGCTGTTTCTTGAAGCCTATGACGCCGTGCAGTCCTGCCCGCAGATGCATCTGGACGGGGAAATGTATAAGCGACCGAAGTTCCCGGATGCAAAGCCGCACTATCAGAATTGGCTCAACCGCAAGGAGATTGGTGTGGATTTCCGTGAGACCACGGACTTTGCGCCGCTGCTGGATGGTTCGTTTGTGCAGCCGATGGTGCAAACCATGCAGCGTTTGGCGCCGTTTTACCGTTTTCTGCTGACAGCGAAAGAACGTGCGGAGGCCACGCGGCGGGAGGCGGTCCAATGAGATATGTGGCGCTTGATTTTGAAACCGGCAACGCGTCTCGGCTCAGTGCTTGCGCATTGGGTGTGAGCATTTTTGAAGATTCTGTGCTGGTGGCAGAACAGACAACGCTCATTAAACCGCCCGCCCAAGTCGGAAAATTCCACTGGGGAAATGTCCGTGTCAATCATATTAAAGAATCTATGGTGGTGGATGCGCCTGCATTCGACGTGGTTTGGGGGCAGGGCATAGGAGAATTGGCACAAGGCAGCGTGCTGGTTTGTCATAATGCTATGTTCGATACGGCGGTGTTGTGTGCTTGTTTGGTACATTATCATTTGCCTGTACCGGAATGCCGTTATGTGTGTACCGTGAAGGTGGCACAACGGGTATGGCCGCAGCTGCCAAATCATAAGCTCGATACGGTATCGCAAGCGCTTGGCATTCCCTTGAATCATCATGAGGCAGGATCGGATGCTCGTGCGGCCGGTTTGATTTTGCAGGCTGCCCTGCGCGAGACGACAAGTGCGGATGCAGATGAGCTGGCTCAAAAAATCGGTATGCGCCTGGGACGGATTTCCTGTATGGGAACCGTGCCATGCAGCGTAGCGAAAGAATTTCGGGGCGGGAAAACCGTCCGTTCAACTCAAACCCATGTATAAAGGAGAGAGCAGCTATGAAAAACTATTTGGAGAACATCGATCGGGAAGCCCTTCGTGCGCGTGCAGAGCAAATGCTGCGCTATGCAGACGATGCGCGTAGTCAGGCAGGCCGCTGGACAGATTATGCGGTATCCAAGGCGCAGAACTTTTCTGTTTTTGATTTTGCGATTTTCAAGGTATGCCTGCTGTCCCTGGGATTGTGGCTGGGCACTTGCTTCTCCCGCTTTTTCAAGAAATTCCGCGGCGTTTTGTTTGTTGCTTTTGCGGCAAGCTGGCTGTATCTGTTCTGGCGTATTTTCTTTGACTGCGAAGAAGAATAGGCTGCTGCATCATGACGTTGGGTGAAAACCCGGTAGGAGAGGAGTATGTCTGTGGAGGAGCCGACACAGCAAAATAGATCAAAATTTCGTGCGTATCCGCATTACTTTCAATGGGGATTGACCGCGTTTTGCGTCATTGTTTCCAGCGCGATTGTCGTGTTTTTATTGCAGTGGCTGCCGATTATCTGGACGATGTTTCAAAAGCTGCTTGGCATTCTCAGTCCATTTATCTACGGCTTCGTGATGGCATATTTGCTGATGCCGATTTTTAATGCGCTGTATAAGAGGATTCAGCCGCCTCTGTCGCGTCGCTTGAAGAACGGAACCCGTATTGCGAAAGGATTATGCAGCATTTTGACGCTGTTGATTGGCATTGTCGTAGTGGGAATTCTGCTTTGGATGGTGCTTCCGCAGCTGATAGTGAGTGTTTTCTCGCTGCTTGAATCTATGGATACCTATCTCAATGAGATTTCCGGCTGGGTGGCATCCCTGCTTAAGGATAATCCGGTAATCGAGCGTAATTTTCTTCAGCTTTATGAGGAGTTTTCTCAGCAAATTGTCAACTGGGTGCAGAATATTGCGTTACCGCAGCTCGTTGCGCTGATGACCGGCGTTGTGACGACGGTTTCCGTATTATTCGATATTCTGATTGGTATCATCATTGCGCTGTATATTCTCAACAGCAAGGACACGTTTTGTGCACAGGCTAAAAAGATGACATATAGCCTGTTTTCCATCAACCGAGCGAATCGTATTATGGGGCGCGTTGCGTATGTACACCGTGTATTCGGTGGTTTTATTACGGGCAAGCTCATCGATTCTTTGATTATCGGCGTGCTGTGCTTTATTGGCTTGCGTTTGCTGATCGGCTTCGGGCTGATGACCATGGATCAGTCGTATGCACTGCTGATTTCGGTTATCATTGGCGTGACCAATATTATCCCGTTTTTCGGACCGTTTATCGGCGCAATCCCAAGCACCATTCTGATTATGGTAATCAGTCCGGTGCAGGCAGTGTATTTTGTATTGTTTGTTCTGGCGTTGCAGCAGTTTGACGGCAATATCCTGGGCCCCAAGATTCTGGGTAATTCAACCGGCCTGTCGAGCTTTTGGGTCATGTTTGCCATTTTGCTGTTTGGCGGTGTGTTTGGATTTGTCGGCATGGCGGTCGGCGTGCCGCTGTTTGCCGTACTCTACAGTGCGGTGACCGAGGTGGTTTGCAGCCTGCTGAAAAAGCGTGGCTTGTCCGTAGATACCAATGACTACCGGGGACCGCGACAGCTTGATCCGGTTACCGGTGAGTTTGTTGCGATTAAAGAAGAAGAGCGCCCGCCGGTTTCGGCAAAGGAGCGTCGCCGCGCGGCAGAGAAAGCGCGTGCGCAGAAACAACAAGAGGAACAAAAAAAGGACTGACTTTTGTCAGTCCTTTTTTATGCTGCGATGCTTGTCGGCAGCATGTCGTCCAGCGCGTCAATCAGTGCCTGTGCGTCGCGCAGATGGTGGTTCCACGGTGCGCTTTCGTAGACGAAGCTGTTCTTGCCCAGAACGAAATGCAGCGGTTCCCCTTTGTGGTGCGCGTCGATTTCGTATTGCACGGTATCGAGCGAGTAGCTTTGTTGATAAAACGGCAGGCGGGACGCTTTGCAGGATGTGAGCAATTCTGACAGCTGCGTCAAATTGATTTGCGAGGTGAGCTCTTCAAATTCTGCATTGCCGATCATGCGCTGCACACGCCAAACCTCTAGCTGTTCAGCTTGCGGTGCAACAGAATAGGGCGTCAGCACAAAGGCCAGTGCACCGCACAGCGCAAGAACACATAACAAAACAATCATCGGTTTCTGGTTCATGATAGGCACGCTCCTTTGTCTGTTGCTGTCCCGTAGAGCAAACAAGGGCCGAAAATAGGTTTCGGCCCTTGCAAGTTCAGTGTTCTGAGAATGCGCAGGGGAGAAATTACTTCAGGCCTGCGGTAATAATCGCCATCTGATAAACCTCATCCGCGTTGCAGCCGCGGGACAGGTCGTTAATCGGCGCGTTCAGACCCTGCAGGATCGGGCCATATGCTTCGAAGCCGCCCAGACGCTGCGCGATCTTATAGCCGATGTTGCCGGCATTGATATCCGGGAAGATGAAGGTGTTGGCCTGACCGGCTACCGGGGAGCCCTTGCACTTGGTCGCAGCAACCACCGGGGAGAAGGCTGCATCAAACTGCAGTTCGCCGTCAACAGCAAGCTCCGGTGCAGCGGCTTTGGTCTTTTCGGTTGCATTACGCATCATATCAACCGTATCACCCTTACCGGAGCCCTTGGTCGAGTAGGACAGCATGGCAACCTTGGGGTCGATGCCGAAAGCCTTGGCAGTCTTAGCGGTCTCGATCGCAATTTCAACCAGATCGTCTTCGCCGGGATTGATGTTGATTGCGCAGTCGCCCATAGCATATATCTCGTCGCCGCCGTCCTTTGCGTCGCGGCGCAGAATAAAGCAGGAGCTTACGATCTTGTTGCCCGGCTTGGTCTTGATGATCTGGAGCGCAGGGCGAACGGTATCCGCAGTGGAGTAAGTAGCACCGCCGAGCAGGGCGTCCGCCTTGCCCATCTTAACCAGCATCGTGCCGAAATAATTGCCCTTTGCGAGCGCAGCGCGGCACTGCTCCTCGGTCATCTTGCCTTTGCGCAGTTCGACCATCTTGGCGACCATCTCGTCCATTTCGGGATAGGTTGCAGGGTCAATGATTTCCATTCCTTCGATATCGAAGCCGCCGGCCTGCGCTGCCGCTTTCACTTCGTCCACATTACCAACCAGGATGGAATCCAGCAGACCGTCTTTCTTGAGACGGGAAGCAGCTTCCAGAATACGGGGATCGGGACCTTCGGTAAATACGATCTTGCGCTTGTCAGCCTTCAGCGTAGCAATCAGATTTTCAAACATATTGCACTCTCCTCCATTTTAATGGGTTTGTCCAGTGCGAAAGATAGTCGCAGACAAACTATTATATCCACATTATACACCTTGTCCCCAGCGCTCCACAAGTATTATTTGAGTAGATTTTGGGCAATTTCTGTAGCGCTTTATGCAAAGACTGGATTGGTGAGAAATTGGGCAAAATAGGAGTGGAAAGGGCGTGATGAGATGCAGGTGATACGGTATTTAAACGGCAGACGTCTGCATGGTGCAATGCCGCCGTTGCTGCTGGATAGGGAGGGAATCGGTGCTTTGCTGGGCGAGGTGCGCAGCAGGCAGCAGCTTCCATTGCCCGATACCGTCCCCTCTGCTATACTGGAAACGGAGGGATGCAGTCTCGGAAGGGATGAAATATGAAGCATACAGCGCTTTATTTGCGCGTTTCTACCGAGGCACAGGCAGATGAAGGCTATTCGCTGGCAGCGCAGGCAGAAAAACTCGAAGCGTATTGCCGCATGAAAGGTATTGAACAGTTTGAGCGTTATGTGGATGGTGGATTTTCCGGTTCCAATCTGACACGACCGGCAATCACCCAGCTGGTGGAGGCAATACGCGCCGGCAATGTGGAGCGCGTGGTGGTTTATAAATTGGACCGTCTCAGCCGCAGCCAGAAAGATACGCTTTACCTTATCGAGGACGTTTTTTTGCCGCATGGCGTGGACTTTGTTTCCATCAATGAGAATATTGACACCGGCAGTCCATATGGGCGCGCAATGATTGGCATTTTATCTGCTTTTGCACAGCTTGAGCGAGAAAACATTTTTTTGCGTACCCGTATGGGGATGGTGGAACGTGTTAAGCAGGGATATTGGCCGGGTGGCGGCAAAATTCCGTTTGGGTATGACTATGACGCGGATAAGGGGATTCTGGTGCCGAACAGTGACGCGGAAACCGTACGCGAAATCTATGCGCGGTATCTGGAGGGCCAGTCGACCGGACGGATTGCGCGTGAACTGGGACTGAAATATGAACATCTCGTGCGGCAGATTCTGCTGCGGGAGAGCAACACAGGGGTGATAGTTTATCGTGGGGAGACATATTCCGGGCGGCACGAGCCGCTCATTGACAAAAAGACGTTTGAACGCGTTCGGCAGCGTTTGCAGCGCGTGGATAAGCCGCGTGCCGCCCCATCCGGTAAACTGCTGACCGGGCTTCTGGTCTGTGGGCATTGCGGAGCGAAAATGCGTTACCAGAAATGGGGCGGCGCAGGTGATAAACTGGTATGCTATTCGAGAGATAAATCAAAGCCGCATCTGATACACGATGCAAATTGTCCGAATCGAGGCGTGATGGCGCGGCAGGTGGAGTCGGTCGTTATCCGTGACTTGTCCCGGCTGGCCGCCGAGCCGGTTTTTCCGCGTGGCAGTAAAAAAGAGCCTGCGGAATGCCGGCGCGCGCTCGAGCGTGCACAGCGCAAGCTGCGCCGTTTATATGAGCTGTTTGCGGAAGGGGAGGATGATACCCTGCGGGACGCGATAGCTCGCGCCAGGCGCGAATGCAGCCGTGCGGAGCAGGCGCTGGAGCGTGCGCAGCAGGCTGAACGACAAGAGGAACAGGATGCTGCGCGGCAGGCGCTGCAAACAATAGGCTCTTGCTGGGACCGACTGAGCGATACAGAGAAGCAGGCGTTGGTGCGTGCTTGTGTGCAACGAATCGTGCTGCAAAACGATAAAATAGAGATATTCTATGTGATTGAAGGCGCAGAGATGCGTCAATCCTCTGCGGGATAGCTGTTTTCGACTTTGTATGTTCATGCCGATGATTATTGGGGAAATCAGGCGGTATCTGCGCGATAACAGCGCACTGAGAGTATCGCGCAGTCTGCGGGACACCGCTTACAAGGCATTGCAGGCCAAGGAGGCGTTTGTGCGCGAGCATCAGCGCGAGCCGGACATTGTGGAACTGGCAAAGCTGATGGATATGCCGAAGGAAGAGGTTGTACTGGCGTTGGACGCCATCCTTGACCCGGTCTCACTGTTTGAGCCGGTGTTCCATGATGGCACAGATACGGTCTGTGTGATGGATCAGGTAGGGGATAATAAAAATACCGATGATCAGTGGCTTGCCAGCATCGCGCTGCGGGAGGCTATTGACAGCCTGAACGAGCGGGAGAAACGCATCATCCGTCTGCGGTTTTTCGAGGGGCGCACTCAGATGGAGGTAGCCGATGAAATCCACATCTCACAGGCGCAGGTGTCTCGGCTGGAAAAGGGGGCGCTGGAGCATATCCGAAAACGCATATAAGTATGAGAAAAAGCAGGCCGCAAGCGGCCTGCTTTTGCGATATTTGGAGTTATCGGGTGTCGGAAGCACTGTTGATGGGCGTGGTGCCAAAGGTAACACGCGAGGATGGAATCCCCTGACGGGACATATAGCCGGTCAATAACTGTACGGTTTGTGCGGTGTTACGGCTGTGGTGCAGTCTGAGGATAATGGTTGCGGTGGTTGAGGCAAATTGCTGCGCAGTGGTAGCATAGGCGCGTGCCGAGGACTGTGTATCGTCCCCACAATTGAGCGTAGCGTCCCACAGCCGATAGCCTGCTCCGGTTAACGCATCGCGCTGCGCCTGTGTCAGCTTGTTGCAGCCGGTATCGTTGGAGATAATGCGGGCGGATACACCGGTCAGAAAGTTCAGCCGATCATTGGCGGCAGTCAGCGAAGCGAGCATGTCCTCCGAGGAAGTTTGTTCATCTGCATTGAGCAGGAGGGCAGGGGTATGTCCCTCTGCGACAATGCGGCGGATTATGTCATCCGGCCAGGCTGAGGTGTCGGTCGGCAGGAAAAACGTTGCCAGTCGTCCGGCGCTTTGCAGTGCATCCAAGATAGCGGGTGTTGTGCCGGTCGTTGGTGCGCCGTAAAAGGTTAAGTACACACGGGCAGGCTTTTGAGCAGGTTGCTCTTCCACCTCTGGAATAGGCGGCTCCGTCGGCTGCGGCGGCGTGGGCGGCACATTATCCGAGGGTTGGGAAGGCGTAATGCCCTTATATGCGTTAATTGCGCTTTCGATAGCACTGCTTTGAGCAGAGGCGAAAGAAGAGTCGCTGGAGGCAGAACCGTCCGTAATCCGAAGCACGGTTTCGCCGTAGGCAGACAGTGTGGAATAGCTCAGTCCAAATTTCCCACAACACAGCTTGACAGGCACATAAACCGATCCGTTCATATCATAAGCCGGGGTGGAATAGCTGTTTAGGTTCTGGTCGTATACATATCCTTCTGTAGTAGAAAAACTGAGCGTTTCTCCGCCGGAAGATAGGTTCAGTACATTATCCTCGCTGGAAGCCGAAACACCCAGAGCAGAGAATACGCTGTATGGGACATATAGCTCACCGCCCAGCCGTGTCGGCATGGTGCTGTCGGACAAGGGCAGAAGCGTATCGTTGACCGCGGTTAATGTCAGCGCGTGGGCCGGTGCGGGGAGAAGGACAGTGAGGAAGGCTGCGCAGAGTACAAGGCTGAGCAGCTTTTTCAGTTTGCGAGGGATACGCGGTCACTCCTTTCAGCAAATTATACGAACATATTATAACAAAAAGCAGATGGTTTGTCATCCTTCTTGTAAAAAAACGCCTTGCTTTATCTTGGCAAAGTGCTATAATGAAAGAGTACAAAACCTATAACAGAAAGAGTGAATCCACCATGCTGCAGATCAGAACACAGCTTACAGACCAAAAAAAGCCCAAGCCGGACGAAAATAAACTGGGTTTCGGCATCTATTATACCGATCATATGCTAGTCATCGACCATGATGAGGAGCAGGGCTGGCATGACGCCCGTATCGTGCCGTACGAGCCGCTGTCGATTGATCCTGCGGCGATGGTGCTGCACTATGCCATGGAATCCTTTGAAGGATTGAAGGCTTACCGCACGCCGGATGGCTCGATCCAGTTGTTCCGCCCGGACAAGAACGCGCAGCGTATGATCAATACCAATCACCGTATGTGCTTGCCCAGCCTGCCGGTAGAGGATTTTGTGCAGGCGGTCAAGGCAATCGTGTCGGTCGAGAAGGATTGGGTACCGCATCAGCCGGGTACCAGCCTGTACATCCGCCCATTTGTCATTGCGACCGAGCCGCATCTCGGTGTGCGTCCGTCCAAGACCCATCAGTTCATCATCATCTGCTCACCGGTTGGTGCGTATTACTCCACCGGCATCAATCCGGTCAAGATTTTTGTTGAGGATGAGTATACCCGTGCATGCCCCGGTGGTACCGGCTTTACCAAGTGCGGCGGTAACTACGCGGCCAGCCTGATTTCGCAGGTTAAGGCGCACGATCTGGGCTATGAGCAGACCCTGTGGCTGGACGGTGTAGAGCATAAGTATGTCGAAGAGGTTGGATCGATGAACTGCTTCTTCAAAATTGACGGCACGGTTTATACCGCTCCTTGCGTGGGTACGGTATTGCCGGGCGTGACCCGCATGAGCTGCATCGATCTGCTCAAGCACTGGGGTATTCCGGTATCTGAGGAGCGCCTGCCGATTGTGGATGTCATGAAGGCATCTAAGGAAGGTAAGCTCGAAGAAGTATTCGGCACTGGCACTGCGGCGGTTATCTCTCCGGTGGGTGAGCTGCGCTATGAAGGTGATGTGGCCTACATCAACAATGGCGAGATCGGTCCTATCACCCACAAGCTGTATGACACACTGACCGGTATCCAGTGGGGTATGCTGCCCGATGAGCTGGGCTGGACGGTCAAGGTAGACTAATCAAGCGTTTTTTCCGAAAAAGCAAACGCCCTTCGACGCATCATGCATCGGAGGGCGTTTTTCTATCTTCCGGTTTAAAAGAGTTGCAATTGTCCGTCTGCCAGATTGACAATCCGCAGACCGTTTTGTGCTGCCATACGGACGGTCTGCGCGGTGCCACCCGGTTTGCCGTCAAAATAGCAGATGAGCAGGGAGGAGGCGTCGACCATAAAGCGATTGCGCGCCGCATAGCATCCGGTATAGTAATCGCGGGACAGGGCGAATACGCGGTCGGCTGCAAGCAGACAATGATTGAAGCGTTGCTTCCATTCGGGAGGGTAGCGGTCGGCCTGACGGTCAAATGGAATGGCACAGAATAGCTGCACCGGCAGTGTACCTCGCGCCCGCAGCACGGCCTCAGCAGCCCATAGGTCAAAACCGGTGGACATGCCGGAAAAAAATACTGAGTATCCCTGTGCCGAGGCATTTGCAATTGCGTGGTCAAGCGCAGCAGTCAATGTATCGATACGAGGATCGTTCGCCGAAAAGGGCATTTTCTCGACACGATAGCCTGAAAAGCAACAGGTTGTGGTACGGTTGGTCGGCATTTTCATCCCTCCAATCAGAACAAATGTTCTATTATGAACAGTATACAGCACTGTAGCGGAAAACGCAAGTTGTAAATACGAAAAAAAGCTGGTACAATAATAAAAACTGCGGAGGAAAGAGGAGGGGGCCATGAACGGACAAAACCGCTTTTTCTATTTGGTCAAGCGCATGGTTTACCGGTATTTTTCGGATGGCATTCCACAGGCCGCAGCAGAATTGTCGTATTTCCTGCTGTTTTCGCTCTTTCCGCTGTTGATTTTCTTGAACGCACTTCTGGCTCGGTTAAACCTGTCGATGGAGGGGATTGAACCGGTGCTGGAAATGCTGCCTAAGAGTTTGCAGCAGTTAATTATTTCCTATTTAGATCAACTTGCGGCAACGCCGCCGGTCAGTCCCATGCTGATTGGTATCGGGTTGACGTTGTATTTCCTTTCGCGCGCAGTGCGTTCGATGATGCGCACGGTGAATGATATTTATCATGTTGAGGTTGCGCGTGGTATGATTTGGGATGTGCTGATTTCGTTTGGCATCACGGCGGGTTTTTTGGTATCGGTTGTGTGCAGCTTTGTGCTGGTCGTTGCGGGCAAAGCATTGATTCGCCTGCTGCCGAGCTTGGCACCGATTCCGCAGCCGGTACTCAATATGACGCACGACGCCAGCTTCTGGGTGATGATTCCGTTCATTTTTGTATTTTTGATGTTGTTTAACCGCATTGTACCCAATCTGCACTTGAAGTTTCGGGAGGTGTGGCCGGGGGCATTATTTTCTTTGGTGGCATGGCTGCTGGTTTCGTGGGGCTTTTCGTTTTATGTAGACAATATGGCAAGCTACTCTGTGCTGTACGGCTCGCTTGGTGCCATCATTGTGCTGATGTTGTGGCTGTATATTGTCAGCATGATTCTTTTAATGGGGCCGCAGCTTAACCATACCTTGGTGGTTATGCGGCTGTATCGGCTGGAGAACGAAAAGCATATTGATTGAAAAAGTTCCATTTGGTTCATATGCAAAAAGGAGGACAAGAAAAATGAAAGTTGTAGCGATCAATGGTTCGCCGCGCAAGGGCGGCAACTGCGCGCAGATGCTGGAAGTGCTCGGCGGTGTGCTGGCAAAGGAGGGCATCGAGTTTGAAGTCTGTCAGCCCGGTGCAAAGGTGCATCCGTGCATGGCATGCTACCATTGCCTAAATAACAATACGCTGCGCTGCATACAGGCGGATGACGGTGTTAATGAAATTATTGAGAAGTGCATTGCGGCAGACGCGATCGTGTTGGCCTCGCCCGTGTATCACGGAGGCATTGCGGGCAGCATGAAGTGTGTAATGGATCGGATCATGCTGGCGGCCTGCTGTGGTGAAAATCAATTCCACCACAAAGTCGGTGCGGCGTTGTGCACGCTGCGTCGTTCGGGTGGTATGGAGACGTATCAGCAACTGCTGGGTTTGATGGATGCCATGGAAATGGTATTGGTCACTTCGGATTACTGGAACGCCGTGCATGGAGCGGACATCGGTGAGTGCAAGCAGGATATTGAGGGTGTGGAAGTCATTGAAAAGCTCGGCCGCAATATCGCATGGATGCTAAAGGTCATTGATAAAGCCGGTATCGCTCCGCCGGAGACACATAGCCGCACTATGTTTAATTACATTCGATGATGCAGAAGAAGGCACATATGTGCCTTCTTTTTTTATTAGACAGACGGATGCAATCTAATATGCGGATGGGAAAATATTGCATTCCGAACAAAATTCACAGTTTATTAACAGGATGTTACCGAATTGTCGTTGAAGCCTTGCGTATTTCCCGATACAATATATACATGGGATAGTATATAATGGAAAGGTGGATACTATATGACGGCAGAACACGATATCTTGCAGGTCACGCCGCGGGTCGAGGCGTTGGCGTCGCTTTGTGCGAGGCATGATCGCATAGACGCTGCGCTGTACAAAGAGTACGACGTGAAGCGTGGCTTGCGTGACCTGAATGGTGAAGGCGTGCTTGCGGGACTGACACACATATCGGATATCATCTCCAAAAAAGAGGTAGACGGTCAGTTGGTTCCCTGTGATGGCGAACTGTACTATCGTGGCATCAAGATAAATGACTTGGTGCAGGGATTCATGCGAGATGGGCGCAAGGGCTATGAGGAGGTTACATATCTGCTGCTTTTCGGTGAATTGCCGGATGCAAAGCGACTGAGCGACTTCAAAAATCTGTTGGCGCAGGGACGTACCTTGCCGACCAACTTTACACGTGACGTCATCATGAAAGCACCGACGCATGATATGATGAACAGCCTTTCCCGCAGCGTGCTGACGCTGGCATCCTATGATAATAATGCTGATGAGATTACGCTACCCAATGTGCTGCGTCAGTGCCTGATGTTGATTTCGGTGTTCCCCATGCTTGCGGTCTATTCCTACCACGCGTATAATTATTATGAGCGCGGCGAAAGTATGTACATCCATTATCCGTCGGACAGCCTGTCCACGGCATCTAACTTCTTGCGTATGCTGCGGCCGGATATGCAGTATACACCATTGGAGGCCAGCGTGCTGGATCTGGCGCTGGTGCTGCATATGGAGCACGGCGGCGGCAATAACTCTTCGTTTACCACCCATGTAGTCACCTCGTCGGGCACGGATACATATTCGGCGATTTCCGCAGCGCTTGGCTCACTCAAGGGGCCAAAACATGGCGGTGCAAATTATAAGGTCGTTCAGATGTTTGAGGATTTAAAGAAGAATGTAACGGATACGACTGACGAAGAAGCCGTAGCAGACTATCTGGGCCGTTTGTTGCGCCGGGAGGCGTTTGACCGTAAAGGCCTTATTTACGGCTTAGGCCACGCGGTTTATTCCATCTCGGATCCCCGTGCCGAGGTGTTTAAATCTTTCGTCGGGCAGTTAGCTCACGAAAAGGGCAGGGATGCAGATTTTGCGCTCTATTCTCTCGTTGCACGGATTGCACCCGAGGTGATCGCGCATGAGCGTCACATCTATAAGGGTGTTTCGGCAAATGTCGATTTCTATTCCGGCTTTGTGTACTCTATGCTGGGACTGCCACCCGAGCTGTACACACCGGTGTTTGCGATCGCCCGTATTGTGGGCTGGAGTGCCCATCGGCTGGAAGAACTGGTGAATACGGACAAGATTATCCGTCCGGCCTATCGCTGTGTGCAGCCGGCAACAGGATATGTATCGCTCAAAGATCGTTGACTATAGATTTTGGATGGGAGGAAGAAAAATGCATTCAATCGGATTCATTGGCGTAGGCGTAATGGGACGTTCCATGGTAAAGAATCTGCTCAAAGCAGGTTATGATGTGGCGATTTATTCACGTACCAAATCCAAGCTGGAGGATTTTCTGGCAGAAAACAATGTGACATGGTGTGATTCTGCGGCAGCGTGTGCATCCGGCAGAGATGCGGTGATTACGATGGTGGGTTATCCAAAGGACGTTGAGCAGGTTTACTTCGGACAGGAGGGGATTCTTGCAACCGCTAAGCCGGGTACCTATTTGATTGACATGACCACAACTGACCCAAAGCTGTCCGTTCGAATTTACGAAGAAGGCGCAGCGGGTGGTCTGCATGTGCTTGATGCGCCGGTTTCGGGCGGTGACACGGGCGCAAAGAATGGCACATTGTCCATCATGGTGGGCGGTCAGGAAACTGATTTTCAGGCCTGTCTGCCACTGTTTGAGGCAATGGGCAAGCAGATTGTATATGAAGGTCCGGCAGGAGCAGGTCAGCATACCAAGATGGCAAACCAGATTGCCATTGCAGGCACGATTGCAGGCGTCAGCGAAGCGTTGGCCTATGCCGAGCGGGCGGGACTGGACACGCAGAAAATGCTGGACAGCATTTCCAAGGGCGCAGCCGGTTCATGGCAGATGGAAAACCTGATGCCAAAGATGATGCGGGAGGATTATGCACCCGGATTCTTCCTTAAGCATTTCATCAAAGACATGAAAATTGCGCAGGGACAGGGCTTTGGTTCGCTGCCTGTACTCGAGCGGGTCTGCACGATGTACGGCGATTTGGAGGCTGAAGGGATGGGCGATTTGGGAACACAGGCGCTCATCCGCTATTATCGGGGAAATAACGAGTAAATCAAACGTGAACACAACAAAGGCTCGGAACCATTCGGTTCCGAGCCTTTGCTTCATGCTGCGATGATTAGTCAATGTCAAGCGCATCCTTTACCTTGTCCCAGAAGCCTTTGCGTTTGCTCTGGTTTTCATCAGTAGAGGAAGCCTCAAACTCCCGCAGCAGTTTTTTCTGCTTTTCAGACAGGTTTTTCGGCACTTCAATGGTCACACGGACATATTGGTCGCCGCGTCCGCGTCCATTTACATTTTGAATGCCCTTGCCCTTCATGCGGAATACTGTGCCGGTCTGCGTACCCTCGGGCACCTTATACTCGACACGACCGTCGATGGTCGGCACCTGCAGCGTGTCGCCCAGCGCTGCCTGCGTAAACGAAATCGGAATATCCACATAAACGTCCTGGCCCTCGCGTGTGAAAATAGGATGCGGACGGATGGAGATGGTCACAAACAGATCGCCTGCCGGACCGCCGTTAATGCCTGCATTGCCCTGACCGCGCTGCTGAATGGATTGTCCCTCATCGATACCGGCCGGGATATTCACCTTGAATTTGCGTGTCTTGCGCACACGGCCTGCGCCGCCGCACTTGCTGCACGGCTTTTTGATAATCTTACCTGTACCGCGGCAGTTCGGGCAGGCTCCCTGCGTTTGGAACATGCCGAGCGGTGTGCGCTGTGTTTGTGTCACAACGCCGGTGCCGCGGCAGTTCGGACAGGTTTCCGCGCTAGTGCCTTTGGCTGCGCCGGTACCGCCGCATTCATCGCAAGCCTCGATGCGGTTGACCGATATCTCCTTCTCGCAGCCAAACGCCGCTTCCTCGAAGGAAAGTATGATATTCTGTCGAATGGATTCGCCGCGCTGGGGAGCGTTGCGGCGCTGAGCGCGTCCGCCGCCAAAGCCGCCGCCAAAGAATGAGCCGAACAGGTCGCCAAGGTCGCCCATATCAAAGCCGCCAAAGCCACCGGCACCTGCACCGCCGCCGTAGCTTGGGTCAACACCTGCAAAGCCGAACTGGTCATATTTGGCGCGTTTATCCGCATCAGACAGCACTTCATATGCTTCGTTGACCTCTTTGAACTTGTCGGCAGCCTCCGGATTGTCTTTATTCAGGTCGGGGTGATACTTGCGGGCAAGACGGCGATAAGCCTTTTTAATCTCATCCTCGCTTGCGCCTTTCTGTACGCCAAGCACCTCATAATAGTCTCTTTTATCAGCCATTGTGATCCCTCAAATAATGGAAAATAGCATGCCGCAGGGCGGAACGGAAACCGTTCCGCCCAACGCGGCATGGAAATTACTTATTCTGATCGTCGTCCTTGACTTCGGTAAAGTCTGCGTCGACAAAGTCGCCCTGGGCGCCGCCCTGTGCACCTGCACCCGGCTGGCCGCCCATGTTGGCGCCGCCCTGCGGAGCCTGCTGCTGATAGATTTTGCCGGCCAAATCGCTGAACTTCTTGGAGAGGTTGTCGGTGGCCATCTTAATCATATCAGTATCCGTGCCCTTAAGCGCTTCCTTGACCTTATCGATCTCAGCCTGCACACCGCTCTTCTCATCTGCGGTCAGCTTGTCGCCCAGATCGGTCAGTGCCTTTTCGGACTGGAATACCAGCTGTTCCGCGTTGTTGCGGATTTCAACGGCTTCCTTGTTCTTCTTATCCTGCTCGGCGTACTGTTCCGCCTCGTGCATTGCCTTGTCGATCTCCTCCTTCGAGAGGTTAGTCGATGCGGTAATGGTGATCTTCTGTTCCTTGCCGGTGCCCAGATCCTTAGCCGATACGTTTACAATGCCGTTGGCATCGATATCGAAGGTGACTTCGATCTGCGGTACGCCGCGCGGAGCCGGAGCGATGCCGTCGAGGGTGAAGCGGCCGAGCGTCTTGTTGCCGGCTGCCATTTCGCGCTCGCCCTGCAGAACGTGAATCTCAACGGACGGCTGGTTGTCTGCCGCGGTCGAGAAGATCTGGCTCTTCTTGGTCGGGATGGTGGTGTTGCGGTCAATCAGCTTGGTGCATACGCCGCCGAGGGTCTCGATACCGAGGGACAGCGGGGTAACGTCCAGCAGCAGTACGTCCTTGACTTCGCCGCCAAGTACGCCGCCCTGAATAGACGCGCCGATGGCAACGCATTCATCCGGGTTAATGCCCTTAAAGCCTTCCTTGCCGGTAATGCCCTTTACGGCTTCCTGCACGGCCGGGATACGGGTGGAACCGCCGACGAGCAGAACCTTGGACAGGTCGGAAGCGGACAGGCCAGCGTCGCTCATTGCCTGACGAACCGGACCCATGGTGCGCTCGACCAGATCAGCGGTCAGCTCGTTGAACTTTGCACGGGTGAGCGTCAGCTCAAGGTGCTTCGGACCGGTCGCGTCCGCAGTGATATACGGCTGGTTGATGGAGGTCTGCGCCATGCCGGACAGCTCAATCTTGGCCTTCTCAGCTGCTTCCTTCAGACGCTGCATCGCCATTTTGTCGCTGGACAGGTCAATGCCGTTGGATTTCTTAAACTCTGCTACCATCCAGTCGATGATGCGCTGGTCAAAGTCGTCGCCGCCGAGGTGGGTATCGCCTGCGGTGGACAGAACTTCCAGAACACCTTCGCCAATGTCGAGGATGGAAACGTCGAACGTACCGCCGCCGAGGTCATAAACCATGATCTTCTGCTCGGCTTCCTTATCTACGCCATAAGCCAGCGCTGCTGCGGTCGGCTCGTTGATGATACGCAGTACTTCCAGACCCGCAATCTTGCCGGCATCCTTGGTCGCCTGACGCTGAGAGTCGGAGAAGTAAGCCGGAACCGTGATAACCGCCTGCGTTACCGGCTGGCCGAGGTAGGCCTCTGCGTCTGCCTTCAGCTTCTGCAGAATCATTGCGGAAATCTCCTGCGGGGAATAGGGCTTGCCGTCAATGTTGACGCGATAATCCGAACCCATGTGACGCTTGATGGAAATGATGGTACGGTCAGCATTGGTGACAGCCTGACGTTTTGCCACCTGACCGACCATACGCTCGCCGTCCTTGGAGAACGCAACGACAGACGGAGTCGTGCGCGCGCCTTCGGCGTTAGGGATAACGACGGACTCGCCGCCTTCCATAACAGCTACACAGGAATTGGTTGTACCTAAGTCGATACCGATAATTTTGCCCATAATTGATAGCACTCCTTTATGATAACAGTTTGCTTTACTAGATTTTAGTTGGCCACTTTGACCATCGCATGGCGGATGACCTTGTCGCCGATTTGGAAGCCCTGCTGGAACACTTCGGCAATCTGGTTTTCACCGAACGCCTCGTCCTCCACATGCATCACGGCGTTGTGGAAATTCGGGTCGAAGCCGGTACCTGCGGACGCCTCAATAATTGTGACGTTCAAGCCCTTGAGACTTTCGACCAACTGGGTCATAGTCATTTCTACGCCCTTTTTGTACTCCGCATCTGCGGTTTCTGCCTTCAGCGCACGCTCAAGATTGTCGTAGGTCGGCAGCAATGCTTTGACTGCATGGCTAACCGCATCGTTGTACGACTGTTCGCGTTCACGTTGGCTCCGCTTACGGAAGTTGTCATACTCCGCAGCCATGCGCAAGTAGCGGTCGTTGAGTTCGTCAAACTTGGCTTTCCAGTCCTCGGCAGGCTTTGCAGCCGGTTCTTCGTTTACGCTTGTTTCAGCGGCGTTTTCCGCTGTCTGTTCCGCAGCCGCCGTTTGTTCGGCTTCGGCAGCTTCGGGCTGTTTCTTTTTGCTCATATTAATTTAATGCCTCCATTTGCAGGGAAATCAGGAATTCCCGTCTTTTTCGTCCAAAAAAGTTTCCGCAATCAGCTTATTAAGTCCCTTGGCGAAGCGGCTGAGCTGCGCGGACAACTTGGCGTAATCCATGCGGGTCGGTCCAACGATACCGATGGCACCTTGGCCGATATGACCGATATCATATTTTGCGTAGATAGCAGAGGTTTCACGCAGGGGATTTGCTCCGTTTTCCGGCCCAATAAAAAACTGGATACCGTCGATTTTGCGTGTAGCCGGCAACAGATGCTTTCTGTCGTCCTCCATGTAATCGAGCAGAGCCTGTGCCTTGTTCAGGTCACGATATTCGGGAAAACGCAACAGTTTATTGGTGCCTTCCAGAAAAACCTTTTGGTTGCTTAACTCTTCAATCAGCTCTGCGATATATTCGGCAACCGGCGCAAGCAAGGCAGAAAGACCAGCGGCACGACGTACAATGTCAAAGCGCTCCGCTGTGATATGGCTGAGCGGCAAGCCGGTTAGCGTCTGGTTAAGAACGTAGGTGAGCAGCTCGGCCTCTTCTTTGGAAACATCGGCTATGGTGCGCACCATTTTATTCTTGACTGTGCCGGAGTCGGTTACCACCACGATGACAAAATTCATTTTGTCAATTGGGATGATCTCAAACTGCCGGATGGAAATTTGAGTCAGTGCAGGGGTGATAGCGACAGAGGCATAGTTGGTCAGGCTGGAGATTAGCTTGCCAGCCTCTTGAATCAAGCGGTCAAGCTCGCGCACCTTGGTTTGCATCATGGTTTGCAGCGGCGCTTCATCCTCACCAGTGTCAGTCGGCTGCTCCATCAGTTCATCCACGTACAGACGATAGCCCTGCGGCGAAGGAATGCGACCGGCAGAGGTATGCGGCTTTTCCAGATAACCCATTTCCTCCAACTCGCTCATTTCATTGCGAATGGTGGCAGAAGAAAAGGGGAGGGAATGTCCTTCTGTCAATGCCTTGGAGCCGACCGGCTCGGCAGTGCGGATATAGTCACCAATAATCGCTTTTAGGATTTGTTTTTTTCGCTCGGACAATTCCACCGAACCTGACTCCTTTCTGTTAGGGTTTAGCACTCATCCCTCCTGAGTGCTAAACTTAATTTACCACCCTGCGGCTGTAAAGTCAAGTGCCGTTTATGAATATTTTGTTAAATGATGCGCCCGTCTTTGTCACACGACAGAAGGGAGTGCCAAGGCCGGAAGACCGGCAGGAGAATTCGGCGTCTCTGGCTTGCTTTTCAGAGCGTGAAATGATATGATATTGTATGGAGAAAAGCGGCAGTCGGCCGTGTGAGAGAGAAATATATTCTCATAAAAGAAGGAGACAAATCACATGAAAGAAGTAAAAACAGGTATCGTTGGCCTGGGCCGTCTTGGCGCTGTGCATGCGGAGAATCTGGCCTTCAAGATTCCGGGATGCCGTCTGGTTGCTGCGTGCTCGCTGGAGCAGAAGGAACTGGATTGGGCAAAGGATTATCTCAAGGTTGATTACGTAACAACAGATTATAAAAAAATGGTGGACGAAGCGGATATCGAGGCTGTGGTTATTGTTTCCTCGTCGCCTGAGCACTGCTGGATGATTGAATACGCGCTGGATGCCGGCAAGCATGTCTTTACCGACAAGCCGCTTGGATGCTCGCTGGAGGAGTGCAAGCGCGCCGAGGCGGCGGTGGAGCGTCATCCGGATAAAGTGTTCTTCTTAGGATTTATGCGCCGTTATGACCCGTCTTATGCAGACGCAAAGGCGAAGATCAATGCGGGTCAGATTGGTAAGCCCTATCTGGTGAAGGCAACCGGTCTGGATCCGGAAGCACTGGTTGAAAGCTGCATCAAGTTCTCCAAGACTTCGGGCGGTATTTTTATCGATGCTGCGTCGCATGACATCGACCTGATGCGTTGGTTCCTTGGTGGCGAGGTAACTGAAGTGTACGCTGCGGGCACGACCTTCAAGCACCCCGAATTTGCCGAGAACGGCGATACTGAGACCGGCATGGCGATGCTTAAGTTTGATAACGGTACGGTTGCATTCCTGCATGTCGGTCGAACTGCGCCGCACGGGTATCATACCGAAACCGAAATTGTTGCAACCGAGGGCCATATCCGCGTAGCGGGTGTGCCGTGGAAGGATCGCGTCATGGTATATGACCAGTATGGTGCACGTCAGGAAATCATCGAGAATTTCCCGCAGCGCTTTGCAGAGGCTTATCTGCTGGAGATGGTGGACTTTATCGACTGCATTCAGAAGGACCGTAAACCTGAACTGACTGTTTATGACGGTACCAAGGCGACGGTTGTTACCTATGCCATTACGGATTCGTTCCATACCGGCAAAGCGGTCAAGGTAGAATATTGATTTTTGTTTTATTGTAGAATAACAAACAGCCCCGTGCCGATAGGCACGGGGCTGTTTGTACAATGCGTGAAAAAAGCCGCCCTGTGGGCGGCTTTTTGATAGGGCTTACTTATACATGGCAGGCTTGTCCATCATTTCAATCGGCAGGAATTGACCGGTGCCGCGCGAACGATTGAGCGCATCCGCTGCAACGCAGGCAGCATAACCATCCCAAGCGGACGGGCCGGTCGGACCGCCGGCAGCAAGCGACTTGACCCATTCGGTCAGCTCGATGTCATAGGCTTCGATGAAACGGTCCTTCCAGTCGGTCAGAATGGGGAAGGAGCGAGTTGCATTGGCGCGTTTGACGACTGCATACGGGTCAGGCAGGTTGACTGTACCCTTCTCACATACAACCTGACACTGAATGTCGTAGCCATAGGCATCGGCAACCTGTACTTCCACATCGATGCGTGCGCCCGACTGGGTTTCCAGCAGAACAATCTGCGGGTTATCATAGCCCTTGGTAGAGCAGGCAGACTGGCGTACTTTGAGCACCTGACCGTTTGCATATTCGTCGGAAAGCAGCCAGCGGCAAATATCCAGCTCATGAATCGCAACATTGGATACACCCATTTCGGTCTGGAAGCCGTCAGGCTGCGATACGTTGCGGTGACATGCATGAATCATCAGTGGTGCGCCAAGCTCGCCGGAGTCGATAATCCGTTTCATCTCAGCATAGCCACGGTCATAACGGCGCATAAAGCCAACCTGTACCAGTCGCTTGCCTTGCGCACACTCGGCCTCGATAATCTTCTCGCAATCAGCTGCATTTTGGGCAAGCGGTTTCTCGCAGAATACGTATTTACCGTGCTTGAGACACTCCAGTACATATCCGGCGTGACTCGGATCGGAAGAAGCAATCAGTACTGCTTGCACCTCAGGTGCAGCGATCAGTTCTTCGCCGGTTGCATAAGCACGCAGACCTTCATATTGCGCTGCCGTTTTGCGAGCAGACTCTTCAAAATAATCGGAGCAGGCGACCACCTGACAGCCGGGAACCAGATCGTGCAGACGGCGAATATGATCGCGGCCAATGGCGCCGCAGCCGATCACACCAATATTCAACATGTAGATTCTCTCCTTTGTTAGTAATTAGCGAAAAATAAGAGGATGATATGACAATGTATTACACCTAACGTGAAAGATTAAAATTCATTGATTTATCCATTTTCTGAATTATCAGAAGCAGGATGCAGAGGCTTTGAAGAGGAAAAAGACTGCCGCGAACGGCAGCCTTTTTCGGTGTATGAAGATGAGTGATTACTTTGCGGCCAGACGGCGAGCCTTTGCCTCCATACGCTCACGGGTAACGTCGAGCAGTACGGCGCCGATAATAACCAAGCCGAGGATCGAGTTCTGCATTGCAGAGTCGATGGACAGCAGGGTGAAGCCGTTACGCAGGGTCTGGATAATCAGTGCGCCGAGCATGGTGCCGAGCATGGTGCCCTTGCCGCCCATGAAGGAAGCGCCGCCGATGATGCAGGATGCGATAGCGTCGGTATCGTACGGCTGAATCGCGTTAACGCCGTTGCAGATACCGGAACGGCCGATGGAAACCAGACCGGCCAGAGCAGCCATCAAACCGGAAATTACATAGCAGAAGGTCAGAACGTTTGCGGAGTTGATACCGGACAGACGAGTTGCTTCCGGGTTGCCGCCTGCGCAGTAGATCGAGCGGCCCAGAGCGGTACGGGTCAGCAGGACATGCATGATGATGTAAATGATGATGACCATGATGAAGCTGACCGGGAAGCTGCCGACAGAAGAGGAGCCCAGCCACATAACGCCTTCTAAACCGGAGAAAGAAACCATCTGAGAGCCGGTGACAATCAGGCCGGCGCCCCAGAGTACGTTTTTCATACCGAGGGTAGAAACGAAAGGATGGGGCAGATGCAGACGGGTCAGAAGAGTACCGTTGATCCAGCCGATCAGGATGCCTGCAACGATGATGACAACAATCAGGACGAACGAGTTATTAACGCCCTTGTTGACCATCATACCGGCAAGACATGCACAGAAGGTTGCATTCGCGCCAACCGAAAGGTCGATACCGGCGGTGATCAAGCACAGCAACATGCCGACAGAGAGCAGGCAGTTGAACGACGACTGACGCAGAATGGACATGAAGTTGGAAAACGTCAAGAAGTTACGCGAGAAAATCGTGAAAATAATGCAAAGAATCAGCAATGCGCCGAACGTGCCAGCATAAGTCATCAAATTACTGGACTTTTTCGTTTTAGTCATCTAATTTACCTCCCCAAGCTGCCTTCATAAGGTCTTCCTGATTGAAATGTTTGCTGTCGCGGTCTACATCCGCCATAACCTCGCCGCCGCGCATAACGATAACACGGTCGCTCATACCGAGGATTTCCGGCATTTCGGAGGAAACCATGATAACACACTTGCCCTGTTTGACAAGATCGTTCATGACGTTGTAAACCTCAACCTTGGCGCCAACGTCGATACCGCGAGTCGGCTCGTCAAAGATAAAGATGTCAGCATCCGTGTTAACCCACTTGCCGATAACAACCTTCTGCTGGTTGCCGCCGGAAAGCTGGCCGACAATTTCATCAATCGACGGGGTTTTGATGCGAAGAGAAGCAATATTCTTCTCGCCAACTTCCAAAATTCGCTTTTCATTCAGGAAAGGTCCATCGCTGAAGCCCTTCATGTTTGCAAGAATCAGGTTGGTACGGATGGTTTGCGCAAGAACCAGACCCTGACCTTTACGGTCTTCGGTCAGGAATGCGATGCCTGCCTTGATGGCCTGGCTCGGAGACTTGATATGTACTTCCTTGCCCTTGATGATGATTTTGCCGCTGTCCAGCGGGTCCGCACCAAAGATGGCACGCATGGTTTCCGTACGGCCTGCACCGACCAGACCGGCAAAGCCGAGAATCTGTCCGCCATAGGCTTCAAACGAAACGTCGCGAAGCACGCCGGCTTCCATCAGATGCTCAGCCTTGAGCATCGGTTCAGCGCTCTTGGTGCCGAATTCCTTGGGGAACTGATTGTCAAGAGAACGACCAACCATTGCGGTGATCAGCGAATCGTTGTCCCACTCGTCAATCGGCTTGGTGGAAATGTACTCGCCGTCACGGATAACAGTGACGCGGTCGCACAGCTCGAACAGCTCTTCCAGCTTATGCGATACAAAGACGATGCCGATGCCGCGCGACTTTAGCTCACGGCAGGTTTTCATCAGCTGCTCAACCTCTTTTTCACCAAGGGAGGAGGTTGGCTCGTCCATAATAATCATTTTTGCGTTAATCAGAACTGCCTTGGCAATTTCGATCATTTGCTGTACGCCCATACCAAAGTTGCCGGCAGGCTTGGTCGGGTCTACATCCTGACCAAGGGAGGCCATAACTTCCTTGGCCTTTTTGTGCATGGCCGAATAGTCCAGCAGACCACCTTTGCCTTTGATCCACTTGTTAATAAAGATATTATCTGTAATGCTCAGAAGTTTTTCAATATTGAGTTCCTGATAAACACAGGCGATGCCGGCGGCCGCAGAGTCATTCGGATTTTTGAAATGCTGTTCTACTCCGTCAACAAAAATCTGGCCCTCATCTGCCTGATGTACGCCGGTCAAAACCTTAATCAAGGTCGATTTGCCGGCGCCGTTTTCACCGATCAAACCCAAAATTTCTCCGGGCTTTACGGCGAGCTGCATGTTTTTCAGAGCCACTACGCCCGGAAAACGCTTGGTCGCGTTTTTCAGCTCTACTACGTATTCACTCATTTGCATATCACCTTTTCTTCTCCGAGATGAAGTGCGGGACATAACGGAACTGGTCTCGGCACAGTTGCAGGACAAAGCTGTGATAGTGGAAACATAGCGCTTTGCCTCAGTCTCGCGGGGAATCCGTAACTGGAAAGAACCCCTGCACTGATTATTCAATCCTGCAGGGGTTCCTCCCTTTTACTTAAAACTTACCTACAAGAGCGGCTTGCAAATTACTCGCCCAGATAGCTCTTCAGGGTGTCCAGACGCTCCTGAGCGTTGTCCTTGGTAACAACAGAGCAGCCGGAGTCAACGAACTCAGCCGGGGTCTCGCCGTTCAGAGCAGCTACAGCGGTCTCAACTGCCTTGTAGCCCATGTCATAAGCTTCCTGTGCAACGGACATGGTCTCTTCGCCGTTCAGGATAGCGGTGCAAGCGGACTGGATGCCGTCGAAACCAACAAAGATCGTGTTAGCATAAGCTGCATTGTTCTTTGCAGCGCGTGCAGCTGCCATTGCCATATCGTCGTTGTTGCAAACGATGATTGCGATGCCTTCCGGATGGTTCTGCATGATAGCTTCCATGGAGTTTGCAGCCTTGTCAGCAACAGCGTCAGCGTACTGGATTTCGTCAGCAAGGAAGGTGCCGCCGGCCTCTTCGATGCCCTTCTGGTAACCGGTCAGACGAGCGGTAGCAGTGCCGTCGCCCTGTACGCCGGAAATAGCAATTGCCTTGATGTCGGTCCAGCCGGCTTCCTGAGCAGCTGCAACAGCTTCCTTGCCGCCCATTGCAGCAGCCTCTTCGTTACCAGTGCCTACGAAGGACAGAACTTCGGGAGCGTCGATATCGGTATCGACTGCAATAATCGGATCTTCCTTGCCGGCAATCAGGGTCTTAACCAGATCAGCCTGCAGCGGAGCGATGACGAAAGCGTCATATTCGCCGGAGTTCAGGTCAGTCTCGATCATGTTCTGCTGCTCGTCATAAGCGGTTTCAGAGGAAGCGCCCTTAACGTCAACCTTAACGTCCGGGTTATCAGCCATGTACGCTTCAGCGCCGGCCTTAACGTAGCCCCAGTACTCAGAAGCCGTGGTCTTCAGGATGACGTCGATGGAGTAGCCTTCGCTGCCAGATTCGCCGTTGGGCTCTTCCGTGCCGCCGCCGGTGGTGTTGCCGCCGCAAGCTGCAAGGCTTGCACACATAGCGCCTGCGAGTAACATTGCCAGTAGTCTCTTCTTCATGATAAAACCTCTCTCCTTTTTTTGCGCAGGGACAAATGCGGTTCGGGGATTCCGGTGGCCGAAAAGGAAGATATCCCTTGCGGCAAACCCGCGTTTGCTCGCTGCTCTTCGTGTTGTCCTGCCATATGTAGGACACTGGAACGCTCCAACGTTCTGGTAATATTTTAATGCATCTGTGGTGCTTTGACAAGAGTTTGTTGTCATTTTTGTCGGTAATAGCGAGTTGGTCACGGGTCGCTTTGTGCAGGTTCACAAAGAATGGATTTGCAAACGGAAAACACAGGCTGTGCATTGTGCAAAAATTTCAATTATGGGTAAATTTCATGAGGAAATCAGGGGAAAAGTATGTCTAATTTGGGCATATTTTGGAGATATCTCTTGCGGGTGAAGGTTACAGTGTGGTAAAATTATAGCAAATCTAACTAGGGGAGAGGGATTATCGCATGAAGCTGGCAATCAAGACCTGTACGTTGGATATGCCGTATGAAAAAATGCTGGACTTTTGTGTGGAGCAGCGCATCGCGGCGATTGAAATCGGAACAGGAAACTGGTCGGGCGCACCGCATTGTGATTTGGATTTATTGGTTGGTGACCGGAACGCGCGGGAGAAGTGGTACGACGCTATGCGCGCCAGAGGTTTGGAACCGTGTGCGCTGAACTGTTCCGGCAATCCGCTGGCCTATGAAAAGGAAATGGATGTGACGAAAAAGACCTTTGCGCTGGCGCAGATGCTGGGGGTGAAGAAAATCGTCATGATGAGCGGTTTGCCGGCCGGCTGTAAAGGAGATAAAACGCCGGTTTGGATTACCACATCCTGGCCGCCGGAGACGCAGGAGATTTTGGCATACCAATGGGAGGAGGTTGCGATTCCCGCGTGGAAGGAAATTGTCAAAATGGCGGCGGACTGCGGTATTGAGAAGATTGCGCTGGAAAATCACGGGATGCAGCTCGTCTACAATCCGGAGACTTGCTTGCGGCTGCGTGAGGCGGTCGGTCCGATGGTTGGCATGAACCTGGACCCCTCGCATCTGTTCTGGATGGGCGGCGACCCGATTGAAGCCGCCAGAGTGCTCGGTGAGCACGGTGCCATCTATCATGTGCACGGGAAGGACTCCCGTCCGGAGCGCCGTTACTGGCAGCCGAATGGCATGCTCGATACCAAGCCGATTGACGCCTTTGCAAAGCGAGCGTGGAATTATGTTGCGGTTGGCGCGGGGCATGACGCTAAGTGGTGGAAGGAATTCTTCTCGGTTGTGCGTATGTCGGGGTATGATGATGAGGTTTCTCTGGAAATGGAGGACCTGACGCTTTCCATGCTGGATGGTCATTTGGCCAGTTTGCATGTTCTGCGCGAAGCGTTAAACATTGCCTAAAGTCAATTGTGGTTTATTTTGCATGGACCGGAGTGCAGTGACTCTGCTCCGGTTCGTGTTAATATATTTTCCATGGTAAACCGTATACGCGCTGATAATCAGCTGCGAACATAATGCAATGATGATGGTGCTGACGGCCGCCTTTATCATGGTATAACGAAAAAGTGCTGCCGAATTTTCGGCAGCACTTTTTCAATCGTTTTGAAGCATCAACATCTCGGCATAGCCCTGTAGTTCTGCCTGAGAGTGGACGCAGTCGCCGCGCTCAATGATCATGCGGCGGACATGGGACGGCAGCTGGGAGAAATAAGCGTGTGCGGAACGGTTGATTGCCAGCATTTCCGTCAGGTTATGGTACCGGTTCATGTAAATTCACCTCTATTTCAGTATGCCCTTCAGCAGGCAAGAATATTCTCCAGAATGTTAAGGATTTTCACGCCGTAGTCCGCACCGGCTGCCCAGCCGTATCCCTGCGGGTTTTCCTGTATACCGAGGTACTGCACTGTAGGCGCAGCGCCACGTGTGACGAGCGAAAAGCGCGGGTCAATGACCGGATTGTTTAAGGGGGATTTGTTGGCATATGCTTTCAGGTGCTGTACCTGCGCGCGGATGCCGAGCTGCGGCGTATCAAATGAAGCGCCAAGCATGCCGTTATCCAAAACGCCAAGTCCGCAGAAGTTATTCTGCTCCAGCTTGACGGCGCTATCCTTAAAAGTAAAGTTACCTGTTTCGAGACAGGACTGTGCAAACGCAATGTCGCCGCGGATGCCTTCGGCTTGTCCTTCTGACACATAATAGGGAATCATATCAATAACGGACTGCGGTACATTGGGATTGACCTTTTTGATATAGGTCTGCATTTGCTGCGCAGTAGCCTGCGCGGCTCCGGAGATATTAGTATAAGTAAAATATTTATCGACTGTTGCGGTGCGAACATTATAGTAGGAAGCGCCGGGACGCATGATTTGTGTCAAAAGCAAAGTGGAGCCGGGGTTCAGATCGATGAGACGATACTCGTCCAGTGAGCGAAGCGCGCTGCCCTTGGTGAAGTCAAATACCGCCCATTGTCCGTTGACATAGACGATGTTCCAAGCGGCGGACCAGCTGCGGGCCAAAAATGCTGGAATACCGGCTTCTGCGAACATCCAATCGGCTGCGGCCGCCAGCGAACGTGCGTTGACACTACCGTTTTTGTTATATGCCTTGACCCAGGAAGCGCTGCCGCCGGTGCGGAATTCCCGCTGCAGCAGCTGATAAATATAGGTAACGCGCTCGTCGTCCGAAGTCAGTGCGGACAGCTTGGCCATTTCGGTGGAAAAATACTGTTTGGCTGCGGCATAATCAGCTGCTGTTACTCCGTCGGTGAGCGTATATGTGTCGGTCAGGGAAGGGCGGCTGCGCGCATCGCGTGAATACCCGTTGGAAACTGTAACGCTGCTCAAGGACGATGGTTTTGCGCCGAGATAGGCGGTCGACATAGTCTGAAAATCGGCTTGGAGCATGTTTTTGTCGGGATTATCGAATAGATTGGAATCGGCAAGCGCGGTCAGGCTGCCGGAATACTGTGGTGTCGCAGAGGCGGTGGAGTTGGTTAAAGCAGCGGTGAGCTTGTCTGCCCAGTAAAGATTGCTGCGATACAGTGTGTTACCGGACGAAGCGTACAGAGGAGCGCCTTTAACCGCGCGAAGCTGACTGATTAAATCACGCCAGTCGGCTGTGGAATCTCCGGTTACAACAGAAGCGTATCGGCTTGCTGTAGCGGAAAAAGAGGAGGCAGGCAAAACTCGCAGATTGTTGGCTAAATCATTCATTGCCGCAGACCATGTGGTTTCCTCTGCATAAGGATAAGCGGCATATGCGGTAATGCGTCGATTATCATAGTTGTAAGCAACGCCAAAATCCACGAGCTTACCCAGCGCACGTAAACCAATATAATTATTACCTTTAATATTATATACGGTAGGCGAGATGGGTGAGCCGTTTAAATAAAGCGTTTGGCGCGTGACAACGGCAGAAGCCGGAGCGGTTGCGGTGTTTTGTATGGTGCTGCTTTCCCCGGACGCAGGAACATAGGCATCGTCAGGAGTGATGTGAACGGCGTTAGCAGCACTGTCGTATGTAACGCCGAAATCCAATAGGCGGCCTAGGTCACGCAGTTTAAAATAAGTATTTCCGTTGATATTATATATGGTTGGGTCGGCGAAATGACCTGTCGCATCCGACAGAGTCGTGCTGACATAAAAGGTTTGGCCACCGGTAGCAGCAGGGAGTGCGTTGACCGCGGATGCAGAACAACCGAGAGCAGCGATACTCAGTGCGGTACAGAATAGGCGTTTGAGCATAGAATCCTCCAATGCGGGAAAAATGTAATTACTGAAACCACCAAACAGCAAGGTGAAAAGCATCTGGTGGCAACAGCAGATAATGGATGTATTATACCACGTAATAAGTGGGAATTCAAATGCAGTATATGGAGGTATAGGGAAAAAGAAAAAACATGTAAAAAGGTGTTGACAAAAGGCGATGGAGGTAGTATACTAATCGAGCTGCTTCGGTGAGAGGCCGCCAAATCGGAAAGAATTTGAAAGAAATGAAAAAAGTTCTTGACAAATGCTTCTCGGTTTGATATACTAAATAGGCTGTTTCGACAAGAAACGGCACGGGTCGAAAAGAGTTTGAAAAAAGTTGAAAAAACTTCTTGACAAACCGGACTCAACCTGATATAATAAATAAGCTGTCACCGAGAACGGTAAAGAGTTTCGAAAAGTTCTGAAAAGTCCTCGAAAACAGCGGATTGTACCTTGTAAATTAAACAACGAGAAAGCTTGACTTGGTTTCTTAAGAAATCGAGTGTAGTGCGAACCTGAAA
>NZ_JBQKJR010000031.1:0-38431 GCF_052117165.1 Agathobaculum sp. LCP25S3_E8 | reverse complement strand
TTCGCGTGATGTGTTCCAAGGGAACACACTGGAGGAAGCCGTGCAGGCTGCCGCCACAGACCCCTCGCGTGATGTGTTCCAAGGGAACACACTGGAGGAAACCACGCAGGCAATACCAGCGCCGCATGACCCACTTGCACCCGCCTATCAGGTCGGGACAGTGGTTTACTGGAATAAAGCGGCGCACATCATTTCCGGCGTCAGCCCCGCAGGGATCACGCTGAAAGAAGCCGGCACGGAGGGTACGGAACTGCCGCCCATCGCCAAAGCCGTATTCGAGAGCCGGTTGTCTCAGGACGCCCGGAATACACCCGTCATAGATACCCTGACTATGGATATCGAAAATACAAACGACGATCTGCGGGAAACGCTCACCAGCGAGCACGGCCTGCTGTCGCAGACGGACAAGGACGCCATCACCCGCCTCCTGCGGGATGGTCAGGGCAATGCAGAAATTGCGCAGCATCTCTCGGACGCCCACGCGGGTACAACCGGCAATTTCACCCTTTTAACAGGGGATGAAGCCGAGTATATCGCCGCGCCCTCCGGATTTTCCGTAGAAATCCAGGACAGGTTCGGTACAGAGTTATCTTATTCATGGATTGAAGTCGCGCGGCTCTGCCGCAGCCTGTACCAACAGGAGTTGGACGGCTTCCGTCACGCTGTCCCCGAACCCGCTGCAAGTGCGGATGTGTTCCAGCCGAACACGCAGCCTGCCGCCGAGGATGTGTTCCATCCGAACACACCGGAAGGGGCGGCGCGGAACGCGGGCAATTATCATATTACGGATGAACTGCTCGGCGTATCCCGTCCGCGCGAACGGTATCGTGACAACATTGCCGCACTCCGTCTGCTGCACACACTGGAGGAGGAAAACCGCCCGGCTGCGCCGGACGAACAGGCGGCGCTCGCCCGTTATACCGGCTGGGGCGCGATCCCGCAGGCGTTTGATGCGGGGAATCCGGCGTGGGCTGATGAATATACCGAACTCAAAGCGCTGCTGACAGACGATGAATATAAAGCCGCGCGCGCTTCCACCTTAAACGCGCATTACACCAGCCCCACGGTGATCCGTGCTATCTATGACGCCGTAGAGCAAATGGGTCTTGCACCGGAAAGCATTCTGGAGCCGTCCTGCGGTACCGGTAACTTCTTCGGTATGCTGCCGGAGGGAATGAGAAACAGCCGTCTGTACGGCGTGGAGCTGGACAGCATCTCGGGCCGTATCGCCCAAAAGCTCTATCCCGGTGCGGATATCACCGTATCCGGTTTTGAAAATACCACGTTTCCGGACAACGTCTTTGACCTCGCCATCGGCAACGTGCCATTCGGTGATTATCACGTGAACGATAAGGCATATAACAAAGACCATCTGCTCATCCATGATTATTTCTTTCTAAAGTCTCTGGACAAGGTAAAACCGCATGGCATCGTTGCTTTTATTACCTCCAAAGGCACGCTGGACAAGCAGGATGAGCATGCACGCCAGATGCTGGCGCAGCGTGCAGACCTGCTCGGCGCAATCCGCCTGCCTAACGACGCGTTCAAAGCAAACGCAGGCACCTCGGTCACAACAGATATCATCTTTTTGCAGAAACGCGAAACGCCGCCGGAGACCGAGCCTGAGTGGGTACAGCTTGGCGAAACCGCAGACGGGCTTTCCATGAACCGCTATTTTATCTTCCACCCGGAAATGGTCCTGGGCGAAATGAAGATAGAAAGCACCAGATACGGTTATGATACCACCTGCGCGCCGGTACCGGGCGCAGACCTGAAGGGGCAGCTTGCGGAAGCCGTCCGCCATATTCCCGTCCCTGACAAACTGCCGGCGCGCGGCGCTGCGGACGTGTTCCAGTGGAACACATCGCAAAACGCAGGAAGCACCCCGGACGAAGAGGTGGAGGATTACAGCTATTTCATCAAGGGCGGCGCGGTGTTTTTCCGCGCCGCTGGCAGGGATGAGCCTACAGGATATAAGGAAACCGCATCGCAGCGCGCCCGCGGCATGATCGGCCTGCGGAAAACCGTGCGCGATTTGATCAAAGCACAGACCGAAGGCTGCGATGATGACACGCTGCACGGGCTGCAGCGTGCGCTGGACGGGCAGTACGACGCCTTTGTCAAAAAGCACGGCTATCTCCACGATACCGCCAACCGCCGCGCCTTTTCACGGGACGCAGGCTATCCGCTGCTGCTGGCATTGGAGGAACTGGACGATGAGCAGAACGTCAAAGGCAAAAGCGATATCTTCACCCAGCGCACGATCCGTCCACATATTGCCGTGACCAGCGCGGATACGCCGCAGGACGCATTGGGCCTATCCCTTGCGGAACGCGGGGAAATCGACTTTGCTTATATGTCCCGCCTGCTGGGGGGAATGCCGGAGGGGCAGATCATTTCCGCGCTGCACGGGCAGATTTTCCGCGAACCGGTAAGCGGCGTCTGGCAGCCGGCGGACGAGTACCTTTCCGGCAATATCCGCGCAAAGCTGAAAACCGCACAGGCATACGCGGAAAAAGACCCCGCTTTCTCATTTAACGTGAAAATGCTGGAAAGCGTCCTGCCCGAACCGCTTACCGCTTCGGATATCAGCGTGCGGCTCGGCACTGCATGGATCCCGCCCGAAGACGTCACGCAGTTTGTGCGGGAAGTCCTGCACCCGCCGTTCTATGCGGCAAACAAGATCACCGTATCCTACTCGGATGCAATCAAAAGCTGGTATGTCTCCAACAAAGGCGCGGACAATGACCGCAACTCCTTTGCCTATACCAAATTCGGGACAAGCCGTGCGAACGGCTATGAACTGCTGGAGCGGGCGCTCAACCTGCGGGATGTGCAGATATTCGATGTGAAAATCGTAGACGGCAAAGAAAAGCGTATCCCCAACCAACAGGAAACCATCAAGGCGCGCGGGAAGCAGGACGCGCTGCGGCAGGCATTCAAAGACTGGATTTTTGCAGACCCGGAGCGGCGCGAGCGTCTGGTCCGCTACTACAACGAGCATTTCAACCATACCCGCCCGCGCACCTATAACGGGGATTACCTCTCTTTCCCCTGCATGAACCCGAACATTACCTTGAAAGAACACCAGCGCAATGCGGTTGCCCGCATCCTCTACGGCGGCAATACGCTTCTGGCGCATTGCGTGGGCGCGGGGAAAACGTGGACGATGGCGGCGGGCGCGATGGAGCTGCGGCGGCTGGGGCTTGCCCACAAGCCGATGTTCGTTGTGCCGAACAGCTTGACCGAACAATGGGGCGCTGAATTCCAGCAATTATATCCCGGCGCACATATCCTTGTGGCGCGGGAAGATGACCTGTCCAAACAGAACCGCCAGGCATTTTGTGCGCGGATCGCCACAGGGGATTATGACGCAGTGATCATCGGTCACAGCCAGTTTGAAAAAATCCCCCTTTCCCCGGAGCACGCCCGGGCGCATATCGAAAAGCAGCTTGACACGCTGGAACTCAGCCTGTCCGAAGCGAAAAAAGATAAAGGGCAGAATTTTACGATCAAGCAGCTGGAAGGCTCGAAAAAGAAGCTGGAAGCGCGGCTGGAGCAGCTGATGAACGCCAAAGAAAAGGATACTGCCGTAAGCTTTGAACAGCTTGGCGTGGACCGTATTTTTGTAGACGAAGCGGACGAATTTAAGAACCTCGGCCTGTTTACAAAAATGCGGAATGTTGCCGGGATACAGAACACCGCCGCGCAGAAAAGTGAGGATATGGCGGCAAAATGCGAATACCTGAACGGGCGCAGCGGTTATAACAGCGTGGTATTTGCCACCGGCACCCCGATCTCGAACAGTATGACGGAACTGTATACCATGATGCGCTATCTGCAATACGATGTGCTGGAGCAGAACGGCATGACCGACTTTGACAGTTGGGCGTCCAGCTTCGGAGAAACGGTGTCTGCCATGGAGCTGTCCCCCGAGGGCAGCGGCTACCGCAGCAAAACCCGTTTTGCAAAGTTTGTCAACCTGCCGGAGCTTGTTACGATGTGGAAACTCGCCGCAGACATCCAAACGGCGGATATGCTGCACCTGCCGCGCCCGGAAGCGACATACCACAACGAACTCACCGCGCCCACCCCGGAGCAGGAGGCAATGGTGCAGCAGCTGGGAAAACGCGCGGACGCGGTGCGTGCCGGCGCTGTAGCGCCGTATGAGGACAATATGCTTGCGATCACAAACGACGGGCGCAAGCTGGCGCTTGACCAGCGGCTTGCCGACCCATTGCTGCCCGACGTGCCGGAAAGCAAGCTGAACAAGGTTGTTCAGAATGTTTTTGAAATCTGGGAGCGTACCGCGCCGGAAAAAGGCACGCAGCTCATTTTCTGCGACCTTGCGACACCCGGCGGCAAAGGCGCGCGTAAAAACAGCTTTTGCGCCTATGACGATATACGGGACAAGCTGATCGCGCGCGGCGTTCCTGCGGAGGAAATTGCGTATATCCATCATGCGGATACTACGCCGAAAAAGCGCGCGCTGCGGCAGCAGATGAACGCGGGCAAAATCCGTATCCTGATCGGCTCCACCAGCAAAATGGGCGCCGGATTCAATGTGCAGAAACGCTTAGCCGCGGAACACGAGATAGACTGCCCGTGGCGTCCGCGCGATATCGAGCAGCGCGAGGGGCGCATCCTGCGTCAGGGCAATATGTATGACCGTGTTGACATTTACCGTTATGCCACCCAAAATTCATTTGACAGTTACAACTGGCAGACCGTGGAGAATAAGCAGAAGTTTATCGCGCAAATTGTGACTGGGAAATCCCCGGCGCGTACTTGCGAGGATGTAGACGCCGCCGCACTGTCCTATGCGGAGATCAAGGCGCTGTCTGCCGGCGATCCACGTATCAAAGAGCGTATGGAACTGGAGGTAGAAGTCAACAAACTGAATGTGCTGCGCACCGCATATAAGAACGAGCAGTACCATCTGCAGGATGAAATCCGCATGATACCGGACAAAATAACGGATAAGGAGCGCCTGCTTGCCGCATTGCAGCAGGACGGCAGGACCTTTGCAGCGCACCATGCGGAAAGCGTGGGCGATACATTCCGCGCGGAGATCTCCGGTACGGTATACACGCAGAAAGAGGACGCCGGAAACGCTTTGCTGCAGCGCATCGAAAGCGAAACGGCAAAGATCAAGGCTGGGGCGGACGATGCCCTGGCGTGGGAAAAATCCCTTCCTATCGGGCATTACTGCGGTTTTGAACTATACCTGACGCGCGACCCGCTGCAAAACTGTATCCTGTGGGTACGGGGGGAGACCAAGCGTCAGGTGGAGACCGGCATGACGCCGCAGGGCATGATGCAGCGGCTGGGGAACGCCCTGTCCGGCATTGCAGAACATATCCCCGATTGTGAAAATCGCATCGCGCTCTTGAACGAGCAGCTTAAAACAGCAAAAGCGGAACTGGATAAACCGTGGCCGCAGGAGGATGAGTACCAGATCAAGGTAGCGCGGCTGGGTGAACTGAACTTCCTTTTGACCAGGGAAAAGGAACAGCCCCGGCAAACCGAAATCACGGTTGCGGAGCCGCAGCCGGTCCGGTAAGGCAGGGTTCGACATTTCCCGCGCTTTTCCCGCTGTATAATATACCGGACACTCCTTGGGGCTGTGCAGGGCGGTTGGCCCCGTACAGCCCCCTCCATTTCCTGATAAAGAAACAACGGGGATGTGTTCCACTGGAACACATCCCCGTTCTCTTAATCTTTTTGGGAATTTCAGAATCAAAAGAAATGGTTATATTGCCTCAGCTATACTTTGACAATACCGATGCTGTATTTCTGAAAGGAAAAATTTTTCTGATATCCCACGATTATGCTCATTTGCGGTAAAGCATATAAGAATCATAAAGTCGTTTTCAGCTATAAAAAATTACTTTTCCAAGGTGGCCTTAATTTGCCTACAAGTGTGTCTACCCTACAGTAACATGTTCAGCAATTTGCTTTTCAATATCCAACGGAAGATTGCCATATAGCTGGAACAGAATATTTTCATGTGTCCATAGGATCGTATTATTATTACTCTTAGAGATTATTGTTGCCTCCTCGCCGTTCATCGAATACTCCTGCACCACCGCATTTTCCGTGTCTACAATCTTATGTGTGTCCTGATTTTCCGTAATCAGCGTGCATGTCAAATCGAAGTACATTCCATCTTCGGTTTCATAGCTGACAGAGTAAAAGGTTTCGTCGCCATATTCATCAGTCTGATCCATTCCGTCAGGTATGAAACCAAGTGAAATCACACCGAGAGCGGTTTTTACTGGTGACGAAGATGCGGACCCTGTACTGAAACGGTAATCAGTAAGTTCATGGAATACATGTGTCACAATTTCAATAATTTTCTCTCGGTATGCATCCACAGTCATTACGCAGGAAAAGGATACGGTTGCAACGACCAGTAGTATAGCGGCACTTCGGCGCATCATGTGTATGACGTGATTCAACCTCGGTGATCTGCGCTGCTCTTTAATCAGTCTTTTCATTTTTCGATTAAACCGGTGAGAAAACTGATGCTCCGGTATATCATCCGGTAAAGCCGAAGATAACCATAAATTGCGCGCTTTCGATGCGCTGGCATATAGCATTTCATCCGTTATCTTCATGTTGATCCTCCATAGACTCTAACGATGCAGCAAGCTTTATTTTGGCTCGCTGAATGGTTTTTCGGACGTTATCCTGCGACATATTCATCAATTTCGCAATTTCAGGCACTGAAAAGCCATTATCATACCGTAGCAAGAGAATTTCGCGGTACTTGACCGGCAACGCGGCCATAGCACCTGCCAGCATATCGCGCTGGTCGAAACTTTCAATATCTGTTTTGGCAGGCGTATTGATAAATTCTTCATCAAAGGGTACTACGGCCCTGCGCTTTCTGGAGCGATACAGATCTATCGCAATCCTCTCAGTAATTGTAACGATCAGCCCCTTTGTTTTGGGACACTTCACTTCATCTATACGTTCAATTATGTCGATTATCTTTAAGAAAGCCTGATGTACAATATCTTCCGAATCGCGCGTATCTCCTAAAATACGGTTCGCAGTGTAGTACATCAGGTTTTTGTATTCGTGATAAATGGCTTCAAATTTAGATCGGTCCTCTTCGGAATCAATCATAGAAAGATAAATCAGCATAAGATCCCCCTTTGCTGTTTTCTTTTGCATTATAACATAGAAGTCAATAATGTCCAACTAAGAATATTTTTGAAAAATCTGTAGCAGGGTGTCCCAAATCTTTGTTCTCGTTCGTTACAGTAGGCAAGAACTAATGGAAGGAGGGAATCCCATGGGAACAAGAAGAAAAATGCTGGTATCGGGCTTATGTCTTACTGCTTGCTTATTGGCGACCAATGTGCCGCAGGCATACGCGCTGAACGATACCACTTCTTCGGCAGTACAGGGCGATGTAGAACTGTATATGACATACATAAACGATGCTGATTGTACATTCTCTATTAGCAATGGTACTGCCAAGATCAATGCATGGGTGCGCGGGCAATCCGGGAACTCAACAAAATGCCAGATTGTAGTCAATCTTCAAGAGAAGTCCGGATTGAGCTGGAAAACCGTGCAAACATGGTCCGATACCCGGAATGGACGTAAAGCGACAGTTAACGCATCCCAAAAAGTTACATCAGGGAAAAGCTACCGGGTAACTGCTACCGTGACTGTTTGGAATGGCTCAAAGTCTGAAAGCAAACCAATGACCTCTAACCCCCTGACAGCTTGACAGAAGTTCTGACAAGTGTTGCAATTCACTCCAAGTTTTTATTAAGTTGAAAGGAAACAAGAAGCATGAAAAAAAGATTTGCATGCATTATATCAGCAATTATGGTTTTTTCGTTATTTGTAGGACAGGCGTCCGCAGTATCAATCGACAGCATTGGGACTGATTCAAATTCAATTATGGTGGACAATCTTAATTAAAGTCTCCGCCCATACTCGCTTAATCGTCCCACCAAGTTTTATGATATAGCAAAATCAGGTAGGTATAAAGGAAGCTTTACAGGATTAACAGGTGGACTATATACTAACTATTATTTTAGTCCTAACGCATCTGGGAAATTGATTGTATCAGGTTCTGTCTCTAACACAGAAGCCAGAATTAAATATTTGGAAATTCAGTGTATAGAAATGTCCACTAAAAGAGTGATATCTACATACCGTACTTCTGAGATAAAACAAAGCAATACGCCATATTATAATGTTTTTTCCGGATTGAGTTCCCAAAAGCATTACTATTTCTGTTTGAACTCTGGCGGCCCCGTTTCAGGTACTGGAGGCCTTCTGAACGGTAGTATAGATGTTTCCCATTCGTAATTTTATATGAGATTACGGATAAAGGGGCTGACACAATTTCAACTTAAAGTAGTTGCATGTATTGCAATGACGATCGATCATATCCCCAAAATATTACTTAGTCTTTCTTTCAGTCAGTCATTTGCTATATTAGCATCTGCAATAGGTAGAATATCTGCCCCCCTTTTTTTGTTTTGCTTTATCGAGAGCCTGCATAAAACACATGATCGAAAGCATTTTATTCTCAGGATATATTTATCCAATATATTTATAAGTTTATTCATCGCTATGATGAATTTCTTGTTTAATGAATGGATCGGAGTATATGATTTCGGTCAAAGCATATTATCCACATTTTTCTATGTGGGGTTATATTCATACGCTATCAATAATGTCATTAACTTGTTCCGTAAAAAAGAAAGGGCAAGGGCTATATTTGAAATTTCCTCTATAGTGTTTCTTCCCTTTTTCTTGTCATGGATGGCTCAAGCTGTGTTTTCTAACGGTTGGGAGTATTTAGAGGGAATATTTAAACTAATTGGTGTGCAAGATGCGTATATAAATATTATCAATATCAATATGCAAATAGTGCTTACCTCAGTGTTTCCTTCACCTTTAAATGTAGAATACACAATGATTTTTGTTATATTGGGAGTAATGAGCTATTTCCTTCCTACTTATCATCGTATTATTGTGTTTTCTCTTTTTTGTATGTTTTCGTATGTTGGCTCTCACCTAATGCTCCTATCTATCTATCCATTCACCGATTTTTTTGCGGTAGATCAATGGAAAATGGTTTATGCGATTCCTTTCATGTTGATATATAACAAGCAGAAAGGGAAATCTTTCAAATTGTTTTTCTATATGTACTATCCATTGCACCGTTATAGTTTGATAATAATTGATACTTTGTTTGCGTTGACAGCATAATACAATGAAAATCAGCGAGTCTTAATACAGGAGGAGAAATAGTATGTATGTTAAACGTTTTTTTTGCTTAGCGGTCATTAGTGGAATTCTCTTAAGTCAGCTATCCATGTTTGCTGGGGCGGTTCAAATCGAGGAGGTATTTCCAAAAGAGAATGTTCAAATCACGTATGAGGATGCAAAACGCCCTAATGAAGCTCCAATCCAGCCATATGCAACAAAAACAAAGCTCTTTTCGTTTGCGTTAACGGATGTATATGATATCGTAGCTACATATACCGACAAGATGGTTGCGAGGAAAAATATCACAAATGGTTATCTTCGTATGGAGGGAACAATTACAAATTCATCGAATTCCAAGCCTGTAAGAATTGGACTATGTGTTGCAAACGCGTCGGGCAATTATGTTAACAAACTTTCCGTGGATACTTTTGCAACCAACGAATGGGATTATGCCACTTGGCCCAAAAGCAAAGTTCCTACCTCTGCATGTCGAGCTTTTGTAAAAAACATCAGCACGAAAGGCTGGCTGAATGGTGATGTCTATGTCTATAACTCTAATATCTAAGAAATTTGCAATTATCCGGATTTTTTTCTTGCTGCTTTGCTTAGCAGCGCTCATGGGCTGCGAAAAAAGTAATGACACAGCAACAAATGAACTACCCGCAGAAGCTTCTGTCTGCGTAGAACAGTATGTGGAGTTAATGGAGGACAAGGGATCGCCTGTTGCGCAAGAATATGTGTATTTTGAAAATCAAACCTCCAAAGAAATGTTTGGAGAGGCCAACATGGCATTTGAAAAATATGCTATTGATGAAACTGAAAAAGTAAATGACAGGCTCTATGTACTTTCTTTTTCGGCAACCGTTGTTTATCGTTTGTCCGAGGACGACCCTGAAGAACCGGAGATTGTTCAGGAAGAAGGGTTCAACTATGTTGCAAACGTTGATGGCGAATGGAAGTTTATTTTAAATGCTGCGGATATCCCCGAATCGGTTCAAGACGGTTTTGACCCTGAAAAATATAAAAGCAATGATCCGGATATAATGTCGCCAGAAGATGTAATAATTGTATGAAAGGTTTGGGATTTATGATGGAAGGAGCGAAAGCATCTTTGCTGATGTAAGCTGAAACAAAAAGAGCGCCCGCCGCTCACAGCCTATGCTGTGGACGGCGGGCGCTTTCTCTGTAATCTAAAACAGCATAGCAAAGGCTGATTTAGGTTTTGTGAATAGTATCCAATTTACAAGTATTATAATTTAACAAATCTGTTCAGACGGTAGATTTACAACCATGATAAAAGAAAGTAATATAGGTCTATAATTTCCCTCGGAAAAGAGATGACTGTATAATGGCAAGACAGCAGTTAGCCGCCAGTCAGGCATCCGGCTGTTTATTAGATGATATTGCAGGGATCCATGGCTGCTATGTTTCTGATTTGAAGTATAATGCCGCCCTTCAGCGGCTCGCAATGCTGGATTTATGCGCAATAGATGAAAATGATTATCCGCTATCCCAATGGCTGGACGCCGCACAGTATTTTATCGGGAACGGCGTGCAGTATTCCGGCATTGCGGAAATCAAAAATGCCATGCTGAAAAAATATAAGCATGCTGCAGACGGCGTCCCCAGCCCGGATGGCGCAGGGGCGGATGCAGGTGCAACACGGTTTGTCGATTGAAAAGGCATTAAGCAGGTTGCATCGCTTTGGGAAAGATGCTATACTTTTTTTGAACCTATTTACCTTTCATCGTCCCCTTATGAGGAATGGAGCCGGCGCATTGACGCCGGCTCCATTCCTGTTTTTCTGCGGCAATCAGATCAAAAACGCCGGCGCAACCTGCGCCGGCGCTTTTCCCAGATGCTGAATGGATGAGTTTAATGAACCGCAGCGCCGCCCCAGCCCCAGCCGCCGAAGCCGTAGTAGTTGGTCCAGGATTCCAGCGTATCTATTGCGCTGCCGCCTATGTTGGACATGATCTGCCCGTTGCCAAGGTAGACGCCGACATGGCCGGCATTCAGCCCGCAGCCGCATGTAGTACGCGAATTATATACCGCAGGGTCATTGTACACCATCGCGCCAACCGGGATGTTTGAGCTGTCATGGCTTACAACATTCGTTACCCTGTTTCGTCCGGCACAGCACCAGTTGTTGACCTGTACACCTGCAGCACGGTATACCTGCTCCGCCCACATTTCGCAATAGCCTGCAGGGGCTGTGATGCCGTAATTCTGGTAGTTCTGCGCGATCAGCACAATGCGGTTCTGCACATCGCTGCCCAGCGCTGCATGGTACTGCCGCACCAACAGGACATAAAACATATTGCCGTAGTTATAGCGCCAGCCGCCGTTTTTCGGGATGGAGATCTCGTTCTTGTACGTCACCTTCACGCCGCCGGAATGCTGCCGCGAAAATTCCTCCGCCAGCTCGAAGCTGTATTTCTTCCCGTGCGACGCAACAAAGTCAAGGAACCCGCTGCCGTAGTTATACGCCTGGATCACGGAATCTTCATCGCAGCCGAGGTTTTTCGCCTTGCGCACCAGCTGTGAGAAATATTTGCAGCCCTGATTGATAGACGCTTCCTTGCTGAGCGAGTTCGGCGGCAGCCCCATGGATTCAGAGGACTGCATCACATCTTCCAGCCGCCCGCCGCTCTCTACCTCAATGATCGCAAGCAGCGTGTCCACATAGTTGGATATGCCGTACATTGCGGCGTATTTTTCCACCAGTTCCCGGAGCGCCAGTACCGCGGCGGAAAAGCCCTTGCCGCCGGTCCCACTGCCCAGCAGCTGGACCAGTTCATCACGGTAATCCTCCAGCAGCTCGTGCAGCATCACGCGCTGGGATTTCGTGAAATGGTACTTGTCCGCCGCCTGATCGGCGGATAAGCCGCCCACCCGTATATGCAGGATCCTGTCCCCATCCTCTGTTTTCGTGTACCATTTTGTATACGGGTTCATATCCATATACACCCCAGCTAAAATCTCACGCTGGTCGGGTCCCATCGTCATTGCATCGAAGCCGTCCTGCTCTGTCACCTTTACCGCAAACACAGCCAACACTTCCACGCTGTCCGCATAAGTACCCTCATATTCCACCCTGTCATAGCTTTCACCCGCCAGCGCAGCGGACGTCCACGCCGTCTGCGCCGCCATGTACGCCTGCTGCACGCTCTGCCCGTCCACGCCGATATTCTCGTCCGCAAACAATAGCCCAAGCGGCGAGGCAATGATGGTAAGCGGCGCGGCAACAAGGCTCACCACCAGAACCACCGCCACACCGGCCAGCAAGATTTTGCTCTTTGCCGCAGCGGCGACCTTACGCATCAGTTCCGTGACGATCTTGCGCACGCCTTTTTTCGCCGCCCCGCCCGCACCGCCTTTTTCCCCAAGACGCAGCTTCAGTTTGCGGACGCCGGCTTTCCGTGCGCGCAGCTGGTATTTTTTCAAGCCGTGCGCAGCCGTCCGGCTTCGCTGTGCGGCAGCGCTGCTTTGGTACGCCGTATCCGCCGCCTTCTGCGCGTGCGCACGGCGCATCAGCGCGCCCTGCCTTACCGCACCGCCATAAACGCTTTCCGCGCCTTTTGCCGCTTTGCCATATACGGTAGACGCCGCGTTTTTCGCCGCACGGTCACGCGCCGTACCGTATACCGCCGCTGCGCTGCGCTGGTTTTTCTGGGTTTTCTGCCTGTTCAGCATCAACAGACGGCCGCGGGCAAGGCGGTACCGCTGACCCTTTTTTAACCGGACGCTGCGTACTGCGCGCTTTTTCTCCACTGCGGCATAGCGGAATGCGTACCGCGTTTTCCCGTCCGCGCCGCGGTAACGGCGCGCCACACGACGGACGGACTTTTTTACCGCGTATTGCCGCGCCTTGTCCCGTGCCGCGCCGTAAACCTTTTTCGCTGCAATGCCGCCGTATTTTGCAGTGGTGCGCGTGGTGACGCCTGCCGCGCGTTTTGCGCTGTCCGCCATCCTGTCAGACGCCCTGTTTACCGCCGCAGCGTCCGCGCGCTGCCCCTCCTGTTCCGCACGGCGTTTCCCGTCCCTGCGTTCCTGCATTTTCCGCACGGCTATGCGGACCATGTACGCTTTCATGGTCCGCTTTTTGCTCTTCGCCTGTGCCGGCGCGCTTTTCATAGCGTAAGCCTGCTGCTCCGCACCTTTTCGTGTCCTGCTGCCGTACTGCGTGCTGGCCGCGCCGCTTACCGCTTTTCCGCGCTGCGCCCGCGCAGCGCCATACGACACCTTTTTCCTGTCCTCCGGCGTTTTGTATTTGTATGTAGCCATAGGGATATCACTCCCATTCGCCGGCCTTGGTGGTCATCAGACGGTATAACTCGGTGTGCTTCGGGATGTCGTTCTGGAAAGGGATGAATGCACTGCCGAACTTCATCAGCCCGCAGCCGGGGTCTGCGTTTTCCACATAAGAAAGCTGGGTATCGGAAATGTGCAGCAGCTCTGCCAGATCGGCGCGGTCGGACGCGGACTGGGACAGCATGATAATGAATTCGCTGTTGGCGAACAGCCACCGCGCGTCCTTGCTCCGCAGCATTTCGCCCACGTTCTGCGTGATGCCTGTCATATAGGCGTTGCGCTTGCGCAGCCGTTTCCACATGCGCAGGAAGTAGCTGGTTGCAAACGGATAGCGGAAAAAGATTGAAAACTCGTCCACAAATACCCATGTCCGCTTTCCAGCCCGCCAGTTCTGCAGCACGCGGTTGTAGACAGATTCCAGGATGACCAGCATGCCAAGCGGCATGAGCTGCTCGCCCAGATCAAGGATGTTGTACGAGGTCAGGCGGTTATGCTGGTCTACGTTCGTCTCCTGCGAAAAAATGCCGAGCGAACCAGTGATAAACAGCTCTGCGGAAAGCGCCAGCTCCCTTGCTTCGTCCTCATCCTGCCCCCGCAGCATATTGTACAGGTCGGTTAAGGTCGGGGATTTCCCGTGATAGCCTCCGGCAATATAGCCTGCATACAAATCCTTGATGCATCGGTCTATGATAGACCGATGTCTGGCATTGACGTCATCCCCCATGATCTGTTCAAACAGGGACATGATAAATTCGGACTTATCCGCCAGCGGGTTTTTATCATTATCTGCATAGCCTTTTTCCATGTCCATTGCATTGATCCGCACGGAGGATGAGCCGGATACGTCGATCATCGTGCCGCCGAACGCGCCCACCATGGGCGTAAACTCATTTTCTGGGTCAAGGATGAGCACATCATCGTTCGTGGACAGGAGGACTTGGCCAATCTCCCACTTTGCGCTCATGGACTTGCCTGCGCCCGGCACGCCCAGACGGATGCAGTTGCCGTTTTTGAGCAACGCGCGGTTTGCCAAAATCATATTGCCGGATACCGCGTTATTGCCATAGCAGATACCGCCCGTCTGCTGGATCTCCTGCGCGGAAAACGGCGTCAAAATGCTCGCGGATTTGGTGAGCAGCGTACGCTGCTGCACCACGCGGCGCAGCCCATACGGCAGCACCGTGTCCAGCCCGATATCCTGCTGCCATTTCAGCGCCGCCAGCTCGCAGCCATATCCGCTTGCTGTTGTTTTCAGCGTCTCGGTATCCGCGTTCAGCTGCTCCAGCGTATCCGCCATATGCACTACCGTCGTGGTAGTCATCATGATACGCTGGTCATTCTGCGTGGTTTCATCCTTGTAATTCTCTACCACCTCGCGCATCTGCTTGTACTCATAGGGGATTTCGGCGGAAAAGTTATTGTTGTTGTTCTGGCGCTGCTGCCAGCGCGTGATATCGGATTCCACCCGCATATCCAGCCGGTTCAGCATCTTTACCGCTTCCTGCGGGTGTACCGGCGTGATGTCAATGGAAAGCATCATCTGGCGCGGCAGCTCCATCAGGTCATGCACCAGTTTATCGGACAGCATGGACGCATACTCTTCAATGAACAACACACGGGCGAAGCCGCGATCCAGTTCGATATAGTCTGCGTGGTAGCGCATTGCCAACGGGCAGAACACATCTGCAAAATGCTTGCCGCAGCGCATCATATCCGCGACGTCGGCGTTTTTCATGCGGTGGTCCGGACGGAAAAAGTCATGCAGCACGCGGAACCGTTCCGTGTTGTCCAGCGGCTTTACCGTGGAGGAAAGGCGCTGCATCCCAAACGACAGGCTTTTCCCTGCGCGGCTGAAAAACATCCGCGCCTCGTTCTCGTTTTTGCGGTTTGCGGTCAGCGTCAGGAATTTCTCCTGCACAATGCCGTTGCTGCCCTTTGCCTTATCCATCAATACACGGTTCATCTCGCCGCGGTACCTGTCCAGCCCATCGTCCTTCTTTTTGTAGAAGATCGAACCGCTCAGGCTATCCTTGTTAAACAGCCTGTTTGCCAGTGTGATCTTCAGCCGGCTGTCCGCAGCAAGGCCGTTGAGGACGCGCCCCCAGGAGTCCAAAATAGAGGTTTGATCCTCCGGGCTTGCCACCGCATAGTTGATATCCGTAAAAGACCATGTCTTGCTGTATTCGGTTGCGCCTACCTGCCAGAGTGCGTCCGGGTATACCCGCTGGATGGGTACGATCTGCTGCACACTCTTCGGCAGGCGCACGGGGCGCGTTGGCAGCTGCACCTTGACCTTATCCTGCTTTTTTCTGAACATTCTTCATCTTCCCCTTTCCGGTATTTACAGGCTTTTTCTTTTTCTTCTTATCGCGTTCCCGCTCCTCTGCAGCCGCGCGGTGCAGCGTTTCGTACAGGCATACCGCCCTGTATACATACCAGCCGTTATGCCGGAATGTGGTGCGCAGCCACGCGCAGGCAAGCTGCTCAAAACACAGGCCATGATAGGACAGGAACCCTACCGCCGCCGGCAGTGCGGCGAGCAGGATGCACAGCACGCTCGCCGTTTCCTTGCCAATGAATGGGCGCAGCCCAAAATTCGCTGCGCCTGCAACCACCAAAGCTACAAAGCCCCATATCGTCTGGCGCATGCTCAGCCCCATGAACACGCCCTCGCGGTAGTTCCGTATTTCTTTATTAACCGGGCATTCCATGCCGTTTCAACCTCCTTCTTCTTTTCTTTACAATGCCAGCATATCTTTCACAACACGGTCCGCCGCGCTGACGATACCCAGCAAAATCAGCATCTGGAATATCACGCCGGCCATGTAACCCACCATCATACCGATGCTGCCATCACCAAAATCGACCGATGGCAGGTCGTTGCTTGATATAAAAGCGGAATACACGATACACGCCAGCACGATAACTGCCGCCTCCATGCATACGCCGATAAAGCTCTGGATGAAGGTGCGCCCGTGCCGGCTGGTCAGCTCGCCGCCAAACGCGGAAAGCGGCAAGGGCGCCAGCGCGACATACAGGTATACGCGGAAAAACCGCCCATATACTTTTGTCAGCATCATCATGGACAGGCAGATAACGATGCCGGTAAAAACCAGCCCTACGACCCCTGAAATCACACTCTGGATGATGTTGGCGTCTTCCGCCGCCGTCCGTATTTCATCCGGCAGTGTGGCAGCTACTTCATGCAGGCTGCCAAGGCTCGCTGCTATGGAAGAAGTGATCCCGCCGGTGACCTCGAATATAAAATTGATAATTTCCAGCCCATAGGTGATCGCCGCCTGCGCGAGGACAAAGCGCAGGAACAGGCGGAACACCTGTTCCGGGTGCCGGAGCTCCCGGAACGAGGTGGACTGCTTAAAGAAGGACATAGCAAAGAACAGGATGAGCAGGCCATACCCGATACCTTGCAGCACAGAGAATATCTGCTCGATGGCAGGCCATATCGCGCCGCCCATAAATTCTTTGGGCGACTGCGTGACAATATCCCAGATTTGTGCCATGTAGCTGTTCCATGTCCCGAGCGCGCCCTCCAGTACATCTAACGCCCACATAGTTTTTCTTCAACTCCATTCTTGCTGTCAGCCGCCGGTGATAAGGTCCAGGATGTCCTTTGCGAACATGATCAGCAGGCCGCCTACCAGACACAGGATACCCTGTGTGCGCTGGGACGGGTCGTGCGACTGGATCGACATACCGACCTGCAGCACGCCCCAGCCGGATACCATCAGGCCAACCGCCTTGATGAGGGCAAAGATGAAATCCGAAAGCTGCGTGATCGCGCTCAGCGGGTCGGCGGCGAACGCGGGGATTACGGCAAAGCAGGCAACAGACGCAGCCAAAACGCCTTTGCGGTACAGGCTGCGCGTGCGGTCATATGCTTTTTTGCTTGCGAGAAGCATCGCCAGTTTTTTCATACGGTTTTTCATAGCAAAATTCTCCTTTTTGTTTCAGATGGAAAAATACTCAAATTCAATGCCGTCTACCATTTCTTTCCCCGCTTTCCATCCATCTGTCTGTGCGGATGGGCGGATTGGGTGACGCAGCGGCGGTATATAGGGTTTTGCTTTGCCGTCCGCAGTCAGCGCCAGCGCAGGGTGGCGCGTCAGGTCATACTTGAAATCGCATACCGGATGCTCGCCGCGGATAAAGAGCAGCGCGAATTTGTTGTCCAGCCCGCGCACCTCGTCTGGGGTCATCAGGTCATGGCCGGTCTGCTGGTAATTCCGCGTAAACGAACCGTGGCTCCCGCGCGTTTCACCGGTTGTGCGCGTATCAATGGTTTCTTTGCCAAGCAGTTCTGACACATATTTGTGGGTCACCTGCTCGTTGCCGCCCAAATAGAGGAAGGTATCGCAGTTGCCTGTGACGTTCTCCCATGTATCCTTATACATCCCCTTGAGCTGCGCGATGTTTTGCAGGATGATCGTGCAGGAAATGTTGTATTTCCGGCAGGTGGAAAGCGTCTGCTCAAAATCCTCCGGCAGCGGCACGTTTGCGAACTCGTCCATCAGGAACCGGACGTGTACCGGCAGTCTGCCGCCGTGCTTCTTTTCCGCACATTCGTACAGCTCCTGGAATGCCTGCATATATAGCATGCTGACCAGATAATTAAACGACTTGTCATTGACCGGCGTGATAACAAAGATCGCGCGTTTGCGTTCGCCAAGAGATGCGAAATTCATCTCATCCGTATCCGTGATGTCCTGCATCTCGTCCAGCAGGAAATACGCAAGACGGGAGGTTGCCATCTGGCGGATCGTATCGCGTGTCTTTTCCGGGCTGGTAAGGAACGGCTTGTAATACTGCACGGCAATATGGTTCTCGCCCTTTTCCGCTTCCAGCTGCAGGAACAACTGGTCTGTGGGGCTTTGGGGTCCTTTCTCTTCCGCAGCTTCCGCATTGTTGAGCAGGTACATGACCGTGCCGAAGTTTTTATCTTCCTCCGCGCCTTCGTGGTAAAGGTACAGCATCAGCGCGGTGATCAGCGCGGTTTCCGCCTTCTCCCAAAACGGGTCGCTGCTGTTTGCGCCCTTTGGTGTGGTGTTGCGGATCAGCAGCGTAACCAACCGGATCACATCCGCATCAGAGTGGATATAGTCAAATGGGTTATAGCAGTCTGAGCGCCGCCTGTCCGAGAGGTTGAACACCTTAATGTCATATCCGCGCTTCAGGAGCAGCGGCGCGCAGTCCCGCAGCAGCTCGCCCGCGGGGTCGCACACAATATAGGAACAGTTGGCCTGCATCAGCCCCGGCTTTGCGAGCGAACGCGACTTGCCCGCGCCCGAACCGCCTACCACACAGATGTTCAAATTGCGCTGATGGCGGTAAACATCCAGCCCGATGCACACATTCTGTGTTAAGGGGAAATTCATATCACACGGCAGGCGCAGGGCCTTTTCCGCCTGCATCTTTTCCTGTTCTTCCGGCGTGGGCCGCTTGATATGCAAGCGCACGGGGAGGGAACGGAAGAAAGCGGCAATCTTCGATATCCGCGCTTTCAGGCGCTCCATAAATTTGGCGTGATACCGGTACTTTGCGCAAACCTGTTTTGCCTTGCCCCATACCGCAGAACCGTACTCCTTTCCCGGACGGCGCTTGCCCTGCCCATCCACGAACAGCAGCACGGCCACCAGATAAACCAGTAAGGCAATGAGTACAGCCCGCAGGCTGTACTCATTGATCACAATATGGAACGGCGTATCCATACACTGTGTCAGCGCATCCAGCCATTCGCCGACTGACCGCCCCGGCGCTGCCGCGCTGCCGCATAGCAGCCCGAACCACAGCACAGGGATGCCCAGCGCCACCCATAGGGCTGCGCCCGGTGTAGTGTTCTGATCTGGACGCATGGCAGTTACCTCTGGTAGCTGGACGCGGTCATAATGTCAGCATACGCCCAGTGGCCTTGCGGCACATCCGTGTAATAGACGCCGGACAGGTCGCTGGACGCAAGCGTGCGCCCCATCACGCGGTTGACCACTGCCGCTGCTTCCGCGCGGGTGATCGGCGCATCCGGGCGGAATGTGCCGTCCGGATAGCCATTTACCCAGCCGCGGCCGGCGCAGTATGCAATGGCGTCCGCTTCCGGCGTCCCGGCGTACACGTCGTAAAACCGTGCCGTGCCTTTATAACCGCCGGTCGTGTCGAGGCGGTACATCATTTCCACAAATTCCGCACGGGTGACCGACGCATAGGGCCGGAAGTACGAGGTATCCACGTCAACGACGCCGCCGTACACAAAAGCGTCCAGCGCATCCGTGTAGTAATCATCCGTCTGCACATCGCTGAAGCCGGCAGGGGGATAATCCGCATCCGCGTCTGCGTCCGTCATACGGACGAGCAGCTGCACCGCTTCTGCGCGCGTCATATTATCCTCCGGATGGAACTGCGTGCCATACCCAATGAAAAACGGCGACCTTACAGACCGGTCAATGGAAATCTTCCCATTCGAACCGCTGCCGGAGGAAACCTTTTCCGCTTCTGCCGAAATGGTTACATCCGCACGGACATTATCCACATAGACAGTCACCGTGCCGTTATTGCTGCGCTCCATGTCATATGCGATGCCATCAACGGCAATGATAGATGCGCCCGCATAGGCCGTTTCGGATTTGGAGCCGATTTTCAGCGTCACAGTATCGACCGTATAACCGCTATCCGGCTTGATGGTGAATTTCACATCCTTGCCATGGGATACGGTCGAGCCGGTATTTTTGCTGATCGTCAAATTGTTCGACTTTTGGATTGTTACACTGTGGCTGGTATTGATTCGGCTTGCCGTCGCAGATACACGCACCGGCTTATCAATATCGGTCACATAAAGATGCGTAACACCATCCTCATCGGTGGTCATGCGGTATGTTTCGCCGCTGACGCGGATCGAAGTCTCATCTGCATCTACGGTTTGGCTGCTATCGCCAATTTGCAGCGTAATACGGTCAAGCTCGTACTTATCTTCGTCCGTGACATAAATATCAAAATCTACATCCGTGCCAACCTCTACGCTGCTGCCGCAATTCTTGTCGATCTTCACCCCGGTACCGGCAGAGGTTGTCACCAGCAGATTATCACTGTCATAGACGCTCTCTGCGCTCACGGTGATATTGCTCTGCAGATCGGTAAGGTATACCGTGCAGGCGCTGCCGCTGCCGGATACGCGATATGCGTTTGTCCCGACAAACACCGTATTGGTGTTCGGGGTGCTGTACGCAGTTTTTCCATCCGCTTCAAGGGTCAGCGCGTCGATGGCATAGCCCCGGTTTGCGGAAAAAGACACCGTGTAATTGCTCCCTTTTTTGACGATATCCTTGGACACCTCGCTGCTGATGCCACGCCCGGCATGGACTGTAACCAGCACCTCATCACTGTCCGGCTCGCGCTCAGCTGTTTTTAGCTCGATTGTAGCCGAACTGGTGACGCCACCGCAGTACACGGTAAGCACGCCCCCGGCGTCCATCGTGAACCGGAAGCCCTGCGACTGCACATCGCAGCCTTTGGAGAGCGCGACGCTGGTCTTGTTTTGTCCCACGGTAAGGTCTGCGCCTGTGATAGCGTACAGGCTGCCGTCCGGCTTGGCCGTCATGATGTAGGCTTCGCCTTTGTGCAAGGCGATGCTGCTGCGCGATACGGAGGCCCCGTCCTGCGAGGACGCAGTGACCGTAACCGCTGTGCTGACGGCTTCCGCAGACAGGGTGACGTCATCCTGTGCTGCAGGAATGGAAACCGTCGCGCGGATCACGCTTGTACCCTGTGCGTCGATCTTGGATTCATAGCGGATGGGATAGGCCACCCCGTTCATGGTCAGGTCTTTATCCAGACTGGCCACGTCTGCGCGGTCTGTGTACTGCCCATCGGTGATTACGAGCTGGGACAGATCATAACCGTCTGTCGGCGCAAACGCAAAGGACTGGCTGCTGTCATTTGTTGCAATGACATGCCGCCCCACGGAGGACACGGTATAACCCGTGCCGTTCTGCGCGGTGACGATACGCTCCGTCTTTTCATCTGACCGCATCACAGGCGTCAATCCCTCCGCACTGCCGCCGGAAACCGATACAACAGCTACCGGCGGGGGCGTCCCGCCACTGGGGAGCGGCTTGTCTGCTGCAAACGCCGCAGCGGTCTGGCTGAGCGCTAATACTGCGGACATCGCCGTGCTGATGATCCTCTTTTTGTTCATAACGCATACTCCTTTTTTCCTGAAATAAAATATGGGCGCATAGTGAACCATGCGCCCTTATATGGGGGCTTATGCTGGCAGCATTACCAGCCTGTCTGCGGCAGGACGGGCTTTGTAACCCGGTATATTGTCGTAGTCCATGCATCGTTGGACATGATCCACTGCTGGTTGTGCAGCCCGCCGACGTCCGCCTTATTGACAAATGCCGTGCCGGCAACGGATGAACGTACCGTGCCATAGACATGCGGGTTTTCCACGCAGCGGAAACCTGCGGGGACATTGCCGAACACAAACATGAAATCTGTTACGACCTCGCCGGACTTGAGGCCGAGCACGGTGGGGTTCGCCTGAATGGTGCGGTTCTGCGCCGTGGACAGGTTATCCGCGAGCGTACGGTAATCGCGGTCCAGGTTCGTGCGGTACACGATCTTGTAACTCAGCCGCGCGTTGTATGTGCCGGTCACGATCTTGTCCAGCGTCACCGCCTGATACGGCAGCGTGTCGCGCCAGTAGAACGACTGGAGCTGCACCGTGGAATTGTTTGCGATGTGCGACACCGTCCAGTGGATCGGCTGGCCGGGGACAACCTGCTTCGGGCCGCTCTTTGCAATAGAGACATTGGTGTACACGCTCTCATTGAGCACTTCCAGCCGCACAATCTGGCTGGGGAACTCGATTTCCGCTTCAAAGGTTTCACCGGATGCGCCATAGTACGGCGGCGCTTTTGTCTCTTTGACCGTGTAGCGTCCCAGCGGCAGCAGTTTGGAAACCGCGACGCCGCGCTCGTTGCTCACAATGGTGTCCACGACGTTGCCTGCCTTATCGTAGATCTCAAAAGTCGCGCCCTGCAGGAGGGTGCCGGCTGGCAGGCCGTTGATCGGGTTATCGTCCTTGGACTTCTTTGTGATCTGGATCTGGCCCTGCTGCGGCGTGTTTTCCCATACGATTTCCGTCGTTTCACCCTTGGTCACACGGAATGTGCGTTCCTGCTCATCGCGGATGTAACCGGGAGCCGCCTGCACCTCTTCGGCATAATATTTTCCTTCTTCCAATTCCTTCTCCAACTCAATGTATCCGTCACTGTCCGTGGTGTACTCGCCGATCAGGTTCTTGTGCGCGTCTTTGATGATAAACCGCACGCCGGGGATGCCTTTTTTCGTCACCGCATCAATTTTCTTAATGCGCACACTGGACATCTTCGCATTCTCAAATTCAACCGTGGCCAGCTCCCCGGCTTTCACAATAACGTTTTTGGATGTGCTGTCTAACCGGTAGCCGTCCGGCGCTTTGATCTCGGTCACGACATACACGCCGTCCTCCAGACCGGAAATGTTGACCAGGCCAGAGGAATTGCTCGTATATTCGCCGACCAGTTCGCCCGTGGCTTTCTCCACACGGAATTTCGCGCCCGGCAACGCTTCACCGGTGTCCTTTACAATTTTGCGGATCTGCAACCCGTATGCCTTTTTATTGGTGAATACCAGCTCCATGCTGCCGCCGTCCTTGATCTCAAAGGTCTTAGGCGTATCCTGCAGGATATAGCCTGTTGGGGCTTTTACCTCGGTTACGATGTAGCTGCCTTCCGGTAAACCGTCCAGCGTGATAACGCCGTTTGCGTCGGTTTCGGCTTCCTTAACAAACTCACCATTGGACTTAGTAATCTTGAACACGGCATTTTTTAGCGGCTGACGGGTATCCTCGTCGATCTTCTTAATGGTGAAACCGCCTTTTTTCGTGTTGGTGAACGTGACCTCATAGGTCTGTCCAGCACGGATTTTAACCGTCTTAGGCGTCTCATCGATGGCATAGCCGTCCGGTGCGGAGATCTCCGTGACAATATAAGTTCCGGTATCCAGCTCCGGCAGATGGATCACACCGTCCGCATCGGTCGTGACGCTCTCACGCACAACCGAGCCGTCCCCGCGGGTAATTTTGAAGGTAGCGCCCTGCAGCGGTTTCTTCGTCTGGCTGTCGATCTTTTTGATCAGCAGACCGGGCTTTTTGGTGTTCTCCAGCGTCAGAGTATAGGTTTTACCCTCCTCCAGCGAAACAGCGTGCGGTGTATCGTCGATCAGGTAGCCGCCCGGAGCGGTGATTTCGGTTACGATATAGTCTCCAGCTTCCAGTCCTTCGATAAATGCAGTACCGTCCTCGCCGGTGATAATATCCTCCTTAACCACATCACCATTTGCCTTGGTCAGCTTGAATACCGCATCTTTCAGCGGCTTGCGTGTCTCTGCGTCAATCTTCTGAATGAGCAGACCGGGCTTTTTGGTGTTCTCCACGGTAAGTTCGGTGTCCTTGACCGTCGTGTGTTCGATCTCCAGCACTTCATCGTTCAGGATGTACTCTTTCAAAGTCTTGACTTCCTGCACTTTGTAAGTGCCTGCGGGCGCATTTTTGATCTCAATACGGCCATTTTCATCCGTGGTGTAATCACCCAGCAGTACGCCATCCCGCCAGATTTTGAACTGTACGCCTGCCAGCGGCTCTTTCGTCTGGCTGTCGATCTTTTTAACGATAAAAGATTTTTGCTCGACATTGTCCAGCGTCAGCACCAGATCGCGGTCTGTCGTGTGTTCGCCCTCCAGCACGACCGTACTCAGTTCATACCCAGCCAACGTATGCCGTTCCACAAATTTGTATGTGCCGGGTTCCGCGTAGTCGATGGTAAACGTGCCGTCCGGGCCGGTCGTGAACATACCGATGCTCTTGCCGTCCTTGAAGCCCTCAAATACAACACCCTGCATCGGTTTGCCGGTATCGAGGTCAATCTTCTTAACGATAATATCCTTTTTGCGGGTATTGGGAATCGTGAAGAACGTCGGATATTCACTGTTATTCTCAATCGTAAACGTCTTTTCATTGATGATGTACCGCGGATCAGTTACGACCTCCTTGGCCTGATAAGTGCCCGGCTCTGCATACGGAAGCCAGATACGGCCATTTTCATCCGTGGTGTAGTTGCCCAGCAGCTTACCATCTTTCCAGATCTCGAAGGTGACACCTTGAATCGGCTTGTGCGTTTCCTCGTCGATCTTGTAAATACCAAAGTGTTTCTTAATGGTGTTCTGGAAAATCAGGGTCGGGATTTCAGCCTGATCGCGAATCAGCTCTACAGTCTGCTCCGGGGCATCCAGATTGTAGTGTTCTTTATCACCGTCTACCTCAACAACACGGTATGTACCGGGCTGCAGGTTTTCGATCATGGCTTCGCCGTTCTCGTCTGTGGTAACAGAAGTGAGCTTGGCGTCATTGTAGTACACATCGAACTTCCAGCCCTGCAGGGGGACTTTGGTATCCTTGTCCTGCTTGATGATGCGGATGGACAGTTTCTTCGTGTTCGGGACGTTGACCTCGCGGATGATCTGCGTGGGATCTGCGCCGGGGTCTATATAGACCTCATGCGCAACCTCATCCTTTAAGTAGCCCTGCGGCGGCTCCACCTCGACCACCTGATAAAAGCCCTTGGGGAGGTTGTGCACCTTGGCATAGCCGTTGATATCCGTCTTAACGGTCTGGAGCACCTGTCCGTCCCGGCGGATCTCAAAGGTTGCGCCTGCCAGAGGCTCCTTGCTGTCCTTGTCGTACTTGTAGATATGGATACCGGCCAGCGGTGCATTTTTGAAGGACAGGGTGATATCACGGGTGTTGTCCCAGCTGAAGGTCTGGATATCCGAGCCGTCTGTGGCGTAGCCCTCCGGTGCGGCGATCTCGTATACCTCAAAAGAGCCGTTCGGCAGGTCTCGGCCTTGGATCGTGAACTCGCCCAGCGCGTCCGTTACGTAAGTGTTGACAAAATCGTTGTCTATGCCCTTAACCTCGAACTTTGCGCCCATCAGGTTGCGGCCATCCGCTGAGCTGGTCTTATGCACCTTGAATACGTGGTCATCTGAGTTGGCCAGCTTGACTTCGACGGTCTTGCCGCCGGTAGTGCCGGTATTCACAACCTTATCCGGCAGCAGGGTGTAGCCCTCCGGCGCTGCGGTTTCCTTGATGGTGACGTCGGTGTTAAGGGGCAAGTAAATAAAAAGTGCTTCACCGTTGCCGTCCGTAGTTTGCTCATCTGTTTTAGGGGTACCGTCTTTTTGGTAACTGATCTGGAATGTGCAGCCCTCCAACGGCGCACCATTTTCATCAGTCTTCAATACTTTAAGCTGAGTAAGATCTTCCGGCGTCTCATTTGTAGAGAAGCCGACATTTACACTCATCTTCCTTACAGCAGGCTCCACCATGATAACCGGCTGCACGCCCGAACTGGTTGTGCTGGCTGCATATACGTTGTAACGGTCTACATTCATGCTGGCAAAGAATTGGGTTTCCAAGGGTGTGCTGGCTTCATCCATCTGCTCCGCTGTGGCCTTGGGGATACAGAACAGAAAGGTTTCACCATAAGCCATACCGTTGCCGTTTTTGTACAGGTCATTGTTTTTGTCCACATGGGCCAGCGTAAGCCGCTGCGAACCATCGTCATCATAGCTCTTGTTGCCCTCGCTGTCCATGAGGAACGCGCCGGACGGAACATTGTCCGCACGCAGAAAAATCTGCCCATACTCGCCATCACCGCGCACAAAGGTCGCGCTGGCCGCCGCCATAGGCAGCACCATGTACTGCTGGCCGTCTATTTCCTTTTCCGCGAACGTACCGCCGGATACAATACTACCGCCTACGTCAATCGTGCCGGTCTTTTGTGCAGCGGCGGTATACTCCGCATTGCCAGGTGTGTAATTGATAGTAGCACCAACCCATGGTTCATGTCCTTTACCATTTGGCCCCCAAGTGTTGTAGAACTCATTACCATACTCCAGCATTTTAATAGCGGCAAACAACGTCAGCGCTTCCGACGTGGAGCTGGCGCTAAGCGTCTTGCCGGCAGCGCGATAACCGAGCGACGTGGAGCTGCCATAGCTTACGCCATAGCTGCTGTTTGCAGCAATCTGCGCATCGCCCAGCGCACACCAGATCGCGGCCTGCGATGCACTGAAATACATATCTGCCGTGAAGTTCTCCGCTGTGATAGGCGAACCAGCGAAAGAAATAAACTGGTTGAGCGTCATGCGAGCGTCACTGCGTACCGCGACGCCATACACATGCATATCCGATACGCGGCTCGTCACCGTGTACGGCATTCCCGATGTGCCGGGGTTGCCCTTGCTGTGATCCGCGCAGTAGGCGCGAATTTCTGTGCCGTCTGATGCTTCGGTAAACATAGGCCAGACGTTACGCGGCGCGCCGTTTTGCTGGAACCAAGCCTTTTGCACGCCCTTATCCGCAATGTTATATACCTCGCCCACGTTAATTTCAATGCTGGACGCTTCGTTGTCCTCCTCTGCCAGCGGCATAATGCCGTCTGCCGCACCGGCAAGCGGCACGCTTGCAGCCAATGTGAGCGCGGACAAAACGCCCGCCGTTGTCCGTTTGAAAATATTCTTTAGCATTTTTCCTCTCCTTTTGTCTGGAATAAAAAAGCCGCCTTCGGGAAAGGAAGGCGGCGCTCTCTGTAAAGTATTCATTTTCTACAGGTAAAAGAAAAGAGCGATTAGGTTGATCAACTAACCGCTCGTAAACTTTATATGTTTAGAACATACCAAAGATTTGGACACCATATATTTGTCCATACTGATTTTGGCTTAATGCAATTCCAATAGCATTAACCTCGTCGCTTAAAATCCATGCACGATGTCCCTGTGATTGCATAAAGGTGTTCATAAGTGAACTTGGCGTAGAAGATGTTGTACCTTGAATGATATTTTCTGTCTTGAAGTTTTTCACAGGTATTCCAACTTCGTCTAATAAATCATATGGGGTTCCTGAAGGACGATCATGCGAAAACTTTACTGTTATTTCTTCTGCACGAACTCGTGCCATTTCTTGAAGTTTTTCATTAAAAACCACAGACTCCAGTCCTCGTACTGTTCGTTCTTCATTGACCAAGTTCAGCATCTCATCTTCCCATGCACGCAGGGTTTCATCGCTTACACTGGAGATGTTAGTTTCGTTACCAGTATCACTGTTTTCACCGCTAATGTCTTGTCCCAGCGCCTTGCGCAGCTCATCTGCCCAGAAATGGTTTACCGTGCGGTCATCTTCGAACGAAACCGCGTCTACCGGCGCTCCTTTCATGGCGTCCAGTGCAGCGATAACATCCTCTACCGTGCCGTCTGCTTTGCCCGTGATGACCGGCGCATACTGCTTAGCGGTCGTGAGGTATTTGCTCTTATCCCAGTTGCATTTAATCATGGCCTGATTAAACTCCGCCATGGTTTTGTTCCACTTGGTAATCGCGCTGCCGCTGGCAGACGTTGTGCTTTCGGTGTACGGCGCATCCGTATCGATGCGGACGCTTGCCGTCGCATTGTCATAGCCCACACCAAAGTCCACCTGCTTGCCGATATCGCGCAACTTCACATAGTTGTTGCCGTCGATCTGGTAGGCGGTCATGTTGACCTGTACGCCATCCACCGTGATGCGCTGGTCACTGATCTTAGCCACCGCGCCGCTTGCCGCCGTGTCCGAGATACCCTCGGTGCTGGGGGCGGTGCGCGCCGTGCTGATCTCAACGGTCTGCGTCTCGCCGTTCCACTCCACGCCAAAGCCTACGAGCGTACCAATATCGCGCAGTTTGAAATAATTGTTGTCCGCTATATTGTAGCCCGTAGGATAGACGTGGGTGTTATCGACGTAAACCGTCTGCCCTTTTTCACGGGTGGGAACAGCTGCTACCGCATTGGCAGCACCAGCAAACGGTACTAAGCCGGCTACCATAGCCGCGCTGAGCGTCGCTGCAATAATGTTCTTTTTCATATCTGATGCCCTCCATTCCGGTCTGGCTTTTATCTCTCTTTTGATATTTTTATTATAGCAGACGCTTGCGAAACCGTCAATGGAAGCACACATAATTAAAACAAAATATATGCTTTAATAATTGTTTTTGCGTTTTTTATCAGATATATTGAACAAATCACAGGTTGTGGATAACTTTGAAAATCCGATGCAGTTTTGCCCGTTACGGCCGCATGGTCACACTGCAGCGGCCTGCACACACCAGCGGTAGGTCTGAGCCTGATCGGGTACGCAGGTGACAAGCGTCAGGATGTTTTCATTCGTGGGGTTGAGAACATCGACCTCATACTTGGAAATCTTGCGCACGCTGTAAACCTCGTAGGTGCGGGTGCCATACACGGTCGTATAGGTGATTTTTGAACCGGCAGACAGGTTCCAAATTCCAGCGAAATAACCGTAGCTGCCTCTGTTGTGGCCGCAGAACCCAACATTGCCGTCCCATGCGCTGGTGCCTTCAAAGTGCGCCACACCCAGCCGCAGGTTGCTTACCGTTTCGCCGTCGTACACTTTCTTTGTCACACCGAGCGCAGGGATGGACAGCGTGCCGATACTGCCGTCTGCATAGGCCATACCGTCCACTGGGGTGTAGCCCGACCCGATGGCAGCATCCGCGCCGCCGCCCGTATAGCCGCCCATGCCGCCGGTTGTGGTACTGTCGTAAATCGGCTCGCTGCTCACCGTACTGCCCTCAACATCAGGCGGCATGATGATCGTGCCGCTGCCGCCTGTCACCGTGCCGTTTTCCGTCACGCCCGGCGCAAAGCCGGCCTGTGTGCTGTGCGGGAACATCGGCTCCACACCGGAGATGTCCGGTGTCAGCAACTCTCCTGTTCCCAGCACATCAGCGGATGCCGAACCAAATTCCGGCGGCACGAACGCGCTGTCTTTACTGATGTTAACATTGGCCTCATCATCACCGACCACCGTGACCGGCTCCGTTGACGTTGGTTCACCAAAGTTGCCGCTGGATGGCGCATCGTATGTATACGAAAGCTTAGCCGCCAAGGCCGGGGTACTCATCATCGCCATCGCCATCATCCCGCACAGCGCGCGGCGGACCGGCGGGTGCAGCATCCCCGTCCTGCACGGGTTCCGGAGGCGGCTGGGTTTGTCCGGCCTGTTCAGCGGCGTCCGGCTCTCCCGCCCATTCCTCCGCATCAGCCCATTCCTCTTCCGGCGGTGCAGCCAGAAGCATAGCAGCCTGCTCTGCTTTCCGCTGCCTGCGGCTGCGGATCGCGGCTTTGATCTTTTCCAATGGTCCAAAGATGTACTGTGCCTGCCGCAGTTCTTCCTCTTCGGTCCGTTTCTGTTTTTGCCTTTCACGCAATTTCATCTCCGTTTCCTTCATCGTCTGCTGCGCTTTGTCCCGCGCCTGCGCCGCCATGGCCTGCATCTGCGCCATCATGCGCCTGCACGCAGGGGGACGGAGCGCAAAAATCATCATCAATACGCCAAACACGGCGCACAGCACCCAGCTGACCGGCACGCTTCCTGCGCCTTCCTCCAGCGGCTGCGCATCCTGTCCCTGCGGCAGAATGCCGGTCAGGTCAGGCGGCGTGAGATCCTCTTCCGGCTCAATCACAATGGGTTCGCCGCGGAAAACCGCGATATACCGCATACAGTCGTTGTTCCGGTGCGATACCTCGCCCGCATAGGTGGCCGTCACCGTATAGCCCGTCGTGCGGCTGGAGGTAGCGGTGCCGGTATAGGTCACAACTGCCGTATAGGTGGTTTCCATTGTGCCGAGATTGTCTGTTTCCCCGGTTTCAGGCGTCCATTCAATATCACTGAATGTCAGTGTGTGACCGTTGTCCTCAATCGTTTTGGGGATATCCGTCATATCCATTTCCGGCATATTGGGATATTCCCGTGTTGCGGATAACGGCTCGGACACGCTTTCCGTACCCGCCGCTTTTGTGGAAATACTGGAAACATCCAGATAGGCCGTGCCGCTGTACCCGTCCTCCGTTGCCACCGTCTTGCTTTTGGGTAGCAGCGCTATAACATCGTTGGAGTTATCCGAGGTAGAGGATACTGTCACGTTTTCCGAGTGCATCTTACGGTCTATATCCGGCATTTCAATGCGCAGGATATCCTCCAGCACATAGTGCATCCCGCCGCGGTCAAATTCCTCCTGCGGGATCTGGTCCGGTGATACAGTTTTCGGCACATCGTAGATCTTCTTGCAGGTAAGGCCGTCCGAACTCATCTGCACGTCTACCGGATAGTAAGCCGACTCCGTTTGGATTTCCGCCGTGGTTTTTTCCTCGGCGGTTTTTGCATCCGTTTTTTCCATGCCTTTTTCGGCAGCAGCGACCGTTGCCGGCTGTGCAGCGGGGGCGGCATCCGCCGCAAGCGCCTGCACCGGCGATGCGCAGGCAAGCAGCAAGGCGGCGGACGCGCAAAATATCCTGATCTTCAATTTCATCATCTCCTGTTATCTGTCCGGTGTCTTTGGCAGTTTCGGCTTCCCAATGTGTTTGCCGGGCTGCTTTAAGTGCTGCGGTTCGTGGGCGGCGCGCTCCCTGATCCCCGCGATTTTTTCTTTTACAGACTGCCTGCCTTCGCGGCGCGGCGCAGCCTGCCTGTCCGCTGTTTTGTCCCCGCTGCGCTCCGGCATGCCGAGCGCCCGGGCAAGCTCATCCTGCACCGCGCGGAGCACCGCCCGGCATTCTTCCGGGTTTGCACCCTGCTCCATCGCGGAGCGGATGCCGGTAAGGCTGGACAGCATCCGCTCCGCCTGCGCGCGGTCAATTGTAGCAGCTGTACTCGTCCGGGGCGCGGCCTGAGCCGGCGTCCCCTGCATCATCTGCGTCATCGTTGATTCCGGTCCGTGCTGCGTCCCACTGCCGGATGTCGGCAATGCGCTTTCGGACGGACCGGTTTCCGCGTTTTTTTCACTCACACTCACTTCTGCACCAATCTTCTCGCGAATCAGGTTTGCATTTGGTACATCATCTTGCCGGACAATAATGTCCACAGTTTCCGGGTGGTCTTTGTCCCGGACAATGGAGAACATTACGCCATATTCTTTTGCCAGATCGGAAAACGCTTTCATTTTTTCCGCAGGCAAGGGGAATGTGGTCAAAGCAGCGCCGGACTGCAGCAGCTTGGTAATATCACTTTTCCCTGCAATCTGTTTCTCGTTGCGGAGCACCGCCACGAGAAGCGCCGCGAGATTGACCGCGCCCTTCGCTGCGAGCTTCACTGCGGATTCGGTCACCATGAGTTCCATGCGGAGCATCTGGTCCGCCGCCGCGCTTTCTGGATTCATATTGCTTTCCTCCCATCGTTTTCGCGTGGATTGTTTTTTCTTCTTTTAACGCTGCCGCCAGCTTTGCTTCCATTGCCGGGGCGGCATTCTGTATTGCGGTACAAATACGCTGCTGCTTTCTCAGGTCGCGCAGCGTATTTGTGATCTGCCCGGCCATGCTGCGGATCTGCTTTTCCTCCGCCCCCGGCCTGCGCAGGTCTGCATACAGCCGTGCGCGCCGGTCTGTCAGGATATCCACTTCGTTTGCCAGTGCATCCGCATACATGGACACATCTTTTGCGGTTTGCAGATGATTGTCCCGCAGGAAATAATACTGCGCGGCATACCGGTTCAGCTTTTTGAGTTCCGCCATCAGTTCACCGCGTACATAGCGCGGCGCTTTGCGCTTTTTCACTTTGCCCAGCATGTAGAGGTACCGCCAGTACAGCGCCCGGAAACCGCGCAGTTTTTTCCTGCTCCTGGGCGCGGGGGTATGCGGCTGCACGCGGTATTTTTTCCGCTGCCGCCCGTCCTGCCACTGCGTGCGGAGCTGCCGGATATTCCGGTCTACCACGCCGCGCTGCGCCTCGATGCGCTCCGCAATGCGCCGGGGGATGTATTCTTCCCCCAGCGACCGCAGGCGGATAAACCGCGCCGCCTGCGGGTGGCGGACTGTGATGTATTTCCGCCGGTCGTTGATGCGGATCTCATACCCGCGTGCGCGCAGCATATCCCAGAATTCGTTCAGCGTATGCGCCTGCGCGATGACAATATCAATGTCCTCCCGTATCATCCCGCGGACTGTGGGGCGGTTCTCCTGTTCCGCGCGCCACTCCGCATAATGCTTTCCTGCTTTGACGCGGGGCGCATCGATCACGGACAATCCATGCGCGCGGCAGATTTCGTCCGATATGCCGCGCAGTTCATAGAGAGTCTGCGGCGTGGAACGGTACTTGCGGCCATCCACAAACGACACGGAATTGACGATGATGTGATTATGCAGATGGGGCTGGTCCGTATGCGTCCCGATCACCACTTCAAACCGTTCGCCAAAGCATCGCTCCGCAAATTCCAGCCCAATTTCATGCGCCTGCTGCGGCGTTACTTCTCCCGGTTTGAAGGACTGGATAAAAAGATAACCCAGCACTTTATCTTCTTTCCCAAAATATTGTTTTGTGCGGGTCATTTGCTCATAGGCGTCATCGCAAAAGCAGTTTACTGCATCTGTCAATGTATCGGGCAGACCGTTGAGGTTAGGGAATCCCTTGCAGTAGGTTTTCTGCGGATTGAGCGTATACTTAATTCGGTCGTCCAAACGCGAACGGATCGCGTATACCTTCAGCACTGCCATTACATCAGGCGCTCCAACTGTCCTTCGATTTTTTCCTGTTCTGCCGCGAGCTTTGCCAACGCTTCCCTTGGCACGTTGCCGGAGATATGCGCCAGCTTGACGATCTGGTTTACATTCCGGCCAACGCCGCGCACCTGTTTCTGCACATCCCGCAGCACTTCCAGCGGGATAGTTTTTACCTCGGAACTGGTGAGCATCCGGCGAAAATACTCCGACATTGACAGGTGCGTTACTGCAATTTTTTCTTTTAACAATGCAAGTTCCTCACTATCCAATCGGATAATGATTTGATTTGAACGTTTCCGCATTTTGTTTTTCTCTCCGTTCCGTCCGTCTGGGGGTTTTAGGGGGCTTTGCCCCTTAACAAGCTGCATTTGGATAGCCAAATGCTATGCTTGCAAATGCACAAGTTTTTAGTTAGCTAAAGCAATTTCGCGCGTCTCGCGCGAAGGCGGCGCCTGTCCTTTCTGCTGGCGCTTAACGCGGAGCTGGTCGTTGAAATCCTTTTCCTGCGGCACGCAGACTTTCAGTTCAATTTCCGGATGCCGCTCCCTGAGCAGCCTGAAAATATTCTGCGACGCCTGCCGCCCCTTATCGTCGTTATCCAGCGCAAGGACGATCCGCTTAAAAGGGAAATTCTTCAGCTGCCGTTCCAACGCGGGCGGCAGTATTTCTTTGGACGCGGTAACGCCGCCCAAAGAAAGATAGCTGTCCTTCCGCCAGTCCCTGCCGCCCAGTTTACGCAGCGTTGCGACCGAGAGCGCGTCTATCGCGGCTTCGCAGACATAGAGTGTCTGCCCGCTGCCTTTCATGCAGAAGCCGCAGCTTTTATCACTGCCGGCCTGCTCGATTTTGAAACCGGAGTTTGATGCTGTGCTGCGCAGCATTGCATACCGCGCTGTGCCTGCTTCGTCATGCCCTACGAACACAGCGTTGTGATGCGCTGCGTCCTCATAGATCAGCCTGTGCTTCATGCAGTGGCTGATGATCCCAGGGTCTATGCCGCGCGCGCACAAATATGCAAACACGCGGCGGCTGTCCCTGTTTTTCTGCGGCAGTTCGAACGGTGTACGCGGCGGCGGCTCGCGCGCTGCCGGGGCTGTCCCGGGATGCGTATGGTATGCATTGCCCGCCAGCATCCGCACCGCTTCCTGAAAGGTCATGCCATGCACTTTTTCAAGATAACTGATCGCATCGCCGCCGCCGACGCCCTGTGAAAACCAGTTCCACCGCCCGTCTGCCGAGATGCGCATACTGTCATGCGAACGCAGCGTCCAGGACTGCCCGATCCGTTTCAATTCGCCGGGCTGGTACTGCTGTAAAAACGATAACAGGTCCGCGCCGCGCGCCTGCTCCAGCTGCTCATCCGTGATCCTTCTGCCCGACGCCGTCATGGCTCACACCTCCGTCCCTGTCCGCCATGCTGTTCCTTTTCTGTTCCGCTTTCAGCCGCACCAACAGCTGCTCCGCCTGCGCATAGTCCGGCGCAAGCTCGCTCAGCTGCTCCAACAGCGCACGCTCCTGCAGTTTCTTTTTCTTTTCCCCAAGCTGCACGATTTTATTTTGCAGCGCTTTGACCTTCCCCTGATACCGGGCAATATCGCTGTCTATCCGGTGCAGCTGTTCATTGGTTGTCACCCTGTTCACCTCCGTTGTCTTTGGATTTTTTTGCGATGGTGTTCAGCCGCCATCGCCCGCTGTTGCTCTTCCTATCCTCTAACGGTCTGCAACTACCCGGTGCTTGCTTCTCAGGAGCACACCCATGCTGTTCGGTTTTCAAGGTACAGCAGAGGCTTCCAAAAAGTGCGCCGGTAAAAAAGCCTCTATATATAGCTCTATAAGGGGGGTGTGTTAGGGTGGTTTTCTTCATTGTTTACAAAATGTTCACAAAATCACAGCATTATCATACACAGTGTATGATAATTTCCTGCTTCTGGGCAAAAAAGAAACGCACCGGTTTTCCGGTGCGTTGACGGTATTCAACTGGTGTTCTGGAGGGGACTTACCCGTCATACAGCGGCAGCGCCCCAAGCATCTGCGTATAGGTTGCCAATGCTTCGGCAAACTCCTCAGACTGCTCCACTTCACGCAGCAGTTTCAGCTCTGTCTCCCTGCGCGTGCTGCCGCGCTCCGTGCTGATATATGCGGCAAGGATTTTCATGTCTGGGCGCGTGTCCAGGTTCCTGATCCAAACGTCCCCGAGCATATTCCCGTTTGCGGGGTCTTTTACATACTGCACAGCCACCTCTATCCCGCTGAAGCCGTATGCCTGATCCGGGCGCAGCTCATACACAAAATAGTATCCGGGCAGCATCTCCGGTATGTTCCTTTTTTTCTGCATCATCATCACATTCCCTTGTTCTTTTTTTAGTTCCTGCTGCTATTACATCAGATAAGACGGCGGCTGTCAAGGCGGCGGCTGTTTTTTCCTTTTGTAATTCTTCACAAGAATTTCATTGCATTTTTACGATATAATCTATTAAAGCGATAAAGCGTTTTTGCTGTTTTTATGATATAATCCTAAATGCACAACATACCGTGGAGGGATACATAGTGAAGCACAACAAAAAGGGGAATTCAATGCGGCGGTGGCATAAGGGGCAGCACCTGAAATGGGACCACCGGCTGATTATAGAACGGATGCGGCTGCGCGGCGCAACAACGCGGGAAATTGCGGGCGTCATTGGGTGCAGCCATGTGACCATTGTGAAGGAACTGAAGCGCGGGCAGTATGTCCATACCAACTCCGACCTCACCACGGAAGTGCGGTACTCGCCTGAGCAGGCGGAGCGCCGCTGCCGTGAAAATCTGGCGGCAAAAGGCCCCCAGTTGAAAATTGGAAACGACTTCAAACTGGCAAACGACCTTGAAACGCTGATCGTGAAAAAGCATTTTTCTCCCGCTGCGGCGCTTGCAGCGGTCCGCGCAAGCGGCAAGCCGTACACGGCTTCCATTTCCACGGTCACGCTTTACAGTTACATCAAGGGCAGCGTACTGAATATTTTGCCGAAGCACCTGCCGTTTCAGAAAGGCTACCGGATAAGGGGCGGCAAGAAAAACAAGAAGCAGAAACGCACGTCTGCCGGCACCAGCATCGAGCACCGTCCTGCGGAAGTTGATCTCCGCAATTCTTTCGGGCATTGGGAAATGGATACGGTCTATACCTCGAAGTCCAAAAAGGCAAAGCTCACGCCGACGCTGCTTGTGCTGACCGAACGGCTGACCCGCAAGGAGATCATCATGCTTATGCGCGACCGCACCGCCGCCAGCGTAGTCCGTGCCCTGAATGTGCTGGAGCGCAGCATGGGGGCTGAGAAATTTTCCAAGGTGTTCCGGACGATCACGGTGGACAACGGCATGGAATTTTCCGACTTTTGCGGCATGGAAAAGTCTGTGCTGCGCAAGCGCAAGTCACGGACTAAGGTCTACTACTGCCATGCCCATCGCAGCTGCGAGCGCGGCAGCAACGAGAATGCAAACAAGCTGATCCGCCGCCACCTGCCCAAGGGGACTGACCTGTCCAAGGTGACGCAGAAGCAGGTAGCGGAGATAGAGGAGTGGATCAACAACTACCCGCGCAGGATTCTGAACTGGAAAACAGCGAATATGCTGTTCCGGTTCTTCATGGATCGGCTTTGATATAACGGCTTATATTGGCGTTGGGGACAGTCTTGGAGGGCTGCCCCTGTTTCCCATGCCTGCATTTCTGTCATAGCGCCTGTTTTTCATCTGCACCCGCCTTTTCTCAGCATGATAGAATTGCGCAAATTAAATAATTATTTATGACAAACTTTGGTAACTTTAACCTTGAAATTTACGATGGTAACAAAAGAAAAATCGGGATGGTCTGCCCGTGCCAGTTGGTATGACGAAGCCGGAAATCGCAAGCGAAAGCTGAAAACTGGATTTCCTACCAAAAAAGCTGCGTTGGAATGGGAACGGCAGTATATCGAATCGCATGCCGGTCGCCCGGCAGATGCCGACACGATGACCGTACACCAGCTGCTTATTGCCTATATTGAGGCTTGCAAGCTGCGCGGCCGCGCAGCGAATACCATCAGGGGGTACGAAGACTGCGCCGCCTTGCTCGACCGCGAGTTAGGACCCGTCCCGATTAGCAAGCTTAATCGCATCAGTGTTGAAACTGCCTATGCAAACTTGCGCAAGGCAAAAAGCAAAAAAGGAACGCCACTACGACGCGGAACAATCGCTTATGCGCACCGCGTACTCAAGGCCGCCTGCAATTATGCCATAGACAGTAAACTGATGCAGAGTAACCCGTGCAACAAAGCCATATTACCACAAGATGTCGAGCCGTTTTGCGCCTCAGTAATCAAGGCTGATGATGCGCGTACGATCCTTGAGATCCTGCCAAACTACGACGGGCAACTGTATCTGGTGATACTTCTCTGCGTTATCTACGGCCTGCGCCGCGGCGAAGCTCTTGGCTTGAGATGGGCTGATATTGATTTTGACAACGACACAATCACGATATCCGGACAATACACTTATGGCGAGAAAGGTAAACCGATATGGGTGCCAACACTAAAAACCAGCAGCAGCCACCGTGTTGTATATCTCGTTCCGTATCTCAAGGATGTACTTCTTGCTGTGCGGAAGGCCTTTCCGCGCGATAGGATTGTACAGTATGTGTGCGAACTGGACGGAAAACTGCCATCCCCCAATGCGATTACCCGGCGCTGGTATACGTTCCGCGCAAAGTACGGATACGATAAGGTTCGGATACATGACCTCCGACATTCTGCTGCCATGATGATGATTCAGGGAGGTGCTGACCTAAACACGGTCAAAAATGTTTTGGGGCATACCAAGATTGAAACCACGCAGAGATATTTGCACGAAGATTTCGATACAGCCGCTGCTGCATCCAAACGAGTGATTGAAGGGATATTTCCTACTCTCCCGAAGGACGATGCAACTGCCGAGAACTAAAAAAAATCCCCGGCGTAAACTGCCATCGGCAGAACGTCGGGGAAATTTTTTCGAGAAGGTTGGGCCACTTTTGGGCCACTTCTAAGAAAATGCCGTATTTTTTGCAAAAATTATACTCAACTTTTTCAGCGATAAAAAAATAAAAAGTACCGAAACCAAATCTGAACTGCACCCCATTTGTTAGACAGTATGATATACTGGATAACAAGTGGGGTGCTTTATTATGCCAAAAGGAATACCAAACAAACGCTACACACCAGAATTCAAGAAG
>NZ_JBQKJR010000030.1:0-39249 GCF_052117165.1 Agathobaculum sp. LCP25S3_E8 | reverse complement strand
TTTCAGCACGTCTGCCTTGTATTCTGCACTGTATTTCTGTCCCATCTTCAACACCCTTTCTGTTCTTCATTATACCACCTTGGGTGTGCGGTTTTATTGTATCACTCCAATTTTACCGCGCTCAAACGAAAAAGCCCAGCTTTTGCTGGACTTTTTCGACAGACTGAGGGTACTGGGAGAGAAACTCCCAGTACCCTATTTTTGAAAAAAATTTTTCTATCTCCAAAGATTCTTCTTGACCTTCCCATTATAGGAGAGTTTATGATTTTGTATTGCGGGGGTTTTCCCGTCGAATCGAACCAAAATGGAGGAAGAGAAAACATGCAGGCAGAGACAAATTCCCTCGGATATGAGCCGGTTGGAAAGCTGCTTGGCACCTTTGCCGTGCCCAGCATCATTTCCATGGTGGTCAGTACCCTGTACAATATTGTCGATCAGATTTTTATTGGCCGTGGCGTAGGCTATTCTAACAGTTTGCTGATTGCTGTGGTTCTTTTTATGTGTTCAATTTGATTTTATAATCGACCAAAACTGTGTTTTTCGGAGAATAGCAGAATTTTTGAAAATGCAAAAATGTAGCAAGGGAGCAAAGCCATAAAATATTTGGCAGGACTGCGCCCGTGTTCCACCTGACCAACAGTGCTTTGCGCTGGAAGACTAACCTATTACAACCGCGTGCTAAAATCCGACAGATTCAGCAAGGATACCGGCAGATTGTGCATGGCTTGTTGTGAACATCGGGGGAATTTTATATACTGTTTCCAAAAGTCCATGATGGGAGGAAACCATCGTGCAATCAAGGGTGATCCCCATGTTCACGTATCAAAAGGTTGACAGTACATCTTTCAAACGCAGCCCCAAAACTACTCAGGCATTCCAGATTTCCAACTATCCGGGACTCTGCCGGGTATCAGGTCGCGAATTGCAAAAGGTACTGCAAGAGCAGGTTGGAACTATAGGGTTTGAAATCCACGAGGAGCGCATTGACTCCATTTTCCCTATATGGGATTATTTTGCGGCCTGTGTTAATGAGACTATGTATGAAGCAAAGACAGTTCTGCTTGCTATGGGAGTTTCCGCAACGGGGGCAGTGCTGGTCGACCGTATCAGTATGCCAAAGCGGTAGGTGAGGGTTATACAGCCGTCCACACTGCGCTTCGCTTTCTGAAGGAGAAGAAAGATTCATGAACCATATTAAAACGCCATCGGTTGGAACAGCCCGCTGACTTCTCCGGAGCACAGGACGCACGCAAGGCGTTGGAAGGATTGTTCGCCGAAGCAACGGCTGGGGTCCAATCTCATGAGCGAGGATGAGCGCATATGCAAAATAAACTGCCTTCCAAAAGCACTATGGGCAGGTTCTTTTCCGTGCTATGGAAGGCACGCCTGCCTTACGATTGGATTCTGGGCCATATTGTTGTCAACATTGTATTGACCAATGCGGGAGTGAGCACCACCGAATATACCGCTGAGTTGTACGCAGGCAATGTCGATTTGATGGGTGTGGTGCGGCCATTCCTGGTGGTTTCTCTGGTCAGCCTTGTTATCAGCAGCATCTTGGAAATTCTGGGTGGGTTATGTATGGCGCGCATCGACCGCAATCTGCGTCGGGCAGTGTGGGAAAACGTAGTACACATGCCCTTTGGTTATTACCAGCAAAACGCACCTAAGGAGCTGATCTTCCGATTTTTCATAACACTTTGGCTTCCTCAGGCTATGGCTTTTTGGCACATGGTAGTTTTGAACCTCGACCGAACTGTTTTGCGGTACTGTTGTGGAATCGTCTGATGGGATACACGGTGCATGATTGCGGAAATCCCGGCGTGACTGGCACCCATGCATACTGTCACTCTTGCAAAGACGGTGTTGCATATTTGGTTATCAATAATTCTTTGACAGATTACACGGAGGTGGAATTACCCCCCAAAATGCTGAGAGCTATGTTCTGGATGGTATCAGTATGCGTGCGACTACCATGCGGCTCAATGACAAAGCGTTGAAAGTTGAGAAAAGTGGTAATCTGTCTAAATTAACTTCGGAAAAACGGGCAGCTGGAAATCTGCTTCCTGCTCCCGTTAGTTGTGCGTTCCTTATCCTGTAATTAGAAAATAAAAATGCTTTTTTACAAATAGGGTTCTTTATCGGAATAATGGCTTGGCAAGCATCGGCCATGATAGGAAGTTTGCTCAAATGGAAAACTGGTGGCAGGAAAGAGGTAAGCTTACAATCGATGCTGCCCTTTTGCATAAAATTGAGGACGGTTTAGAAAATGATTAGTACAACGGTAACTATGTGCTCGACATTGGTCGAGAAAGTTCTGCCAAACATACATTTTGTTAGAAATATATTTGTGATTACAAACATCAACGGCAGCAAGCATTATTGCTTGCTGCCGTTGATGCTTTGCTGTGAAATTGACACTTGGCATATGGTGCTTATAATTTGTATTGTTTGCGATATTGTGAAGGTGTCAAGTCAAAATCTTTTTTGAAAAGCTTGACGAAATAGTTGGAATCATCAATGCCTATTTTCTCGCTTATTTTTTGAATGGGCAGGTTGGTTGTTAATAACAACTGTTGGGCTTGTTTGGTTCGGATTTGCCGTAAATAATCGGTGGGAGTTCGGCCGGTTTCTTTGTGGAATACATTGGTCAGGTAATTCGGTGAGATGTGAAATTCTTTGGCAAGTTGTGTGATAGTAATATTTTCGTCGAATTCGTGTTCCATATAACATATGACACTGGAAATCAGGTTGCTGTAACCTTGCTCCTTATGCTTCTTGATCTCATGACAGAATGCAACAACCATCTTTTCTTTTTCCGTATAGATTTCATCCACATTTTTTGCTTTTCTGGAGGCGATGGTATTGGCTCTGGAAAGCAGATCGATAGATAGTGTGGGCAAACCGGCATGGATTGCTGCAATACGGACCATAGTGCGCACAATAGCGGCTGCAATACGTTCGTTTTCGAGCGTGGTGCCCAATCTTTTAAACGATTGAAACCCTCGCTGCTGATATTTCAAATGTATAATTGCGTTTTCCGCGTCGCCTTGTTCAATGCTGTGCATGAACTGCTGTTCAATTGCATAGTGCTCTTGGATGAACTGTGAATATTGCTGCTTTAATGTGTTTTCTTCTGATTTAATATTTTCCTCTGTAAAAGCAGAATAATCCACTGTCTGAAAACGGTATTCTTTGTCCGTAATCACTTTAATCAGTGAGGTTGTGATATTGAATGCATCATTGGAGCTCAAAAGTGGAAATCGGTCCCGATAGGACAACAGACTGTCATACAGATTGATGGATAGATTAAGTCTTTTAAGCAGTTGAATACAGTCACCACGGGAAAATATATGAGTGCAAAAAGGCCCCACGATGACGCATTGAGCATTCCATTCAAACATGATAAAATTGATTTGCAGCTGATCTTGAATATAAAATACGGTGTTTTCCGGCAACGAATCGATAAGTTTGTGCAGATTTTTTATATGAAAGAACTGCTGGATGGGATGCAGCATGTATTCCTGACAAAAATGCGTGTATTCTTCCGGGGTAGATAGAAGCTGGACGGTCAGTCCAAAAATGCTTTTAATCAGTTTTTTGGCGACACAAAAAGCATTCTCCATAAAAAATCTCCTATAAAGTAGTATCGTTCTATATGGCATAGTATTATTCTATCATATAGCGCTCGAAAATGATAGTATTTTGACAAAGGATACCGGCGATATGAAAATATAGCAAAAGGAGAATGAAAATGGAAAAGGAGAAAAGTAAGTTTGGTATCAAAGATCAAGTAGGATAGTGTTCGGCGACCTTGCAGGCAGCATAGTCAATCTGTACATTGATATGTATTGTACCTATGTGCTCAGTATTGATGCAAAATGGATGGCAGGTTTGTTCTTGTTCGCAAAGATTTGGGATGCGATCAATGATCCGCTGATCGGTTCTCTGCCGGATCGCTTTATGATTGGAAAGTCGGGGAATCGTTTCAAACCGTATATTAAGATAGCCATGTTCCCGCTGGCAATTTCGGTACTGATGTGCTTTGCCGACGTATCCAGCTGGCCTTCGTTCATGAAACATGCATGGGTAGCGATTGCGTATATTGTTTACGGCATGAGCTATACCGGCGCGTCGATGCCTTACGGTGCGATGGCTTCCGCCATTACCCGCAATCCACAAGAGCGCGCCAAGCTGTCCCGTGCAAGAAGTCTGGGTGGTACGGCGGTCGGTGTGTTGTTTTTGCCGCTTGTTCCAATGGTGATCTGGAACGAAGATCAGACGGCAAGACCGGAAGGATTTTTCCTGATGGCGGTTATCTCCTGCGTGGCGTGTCTGGTGTTTTATTCCATCCTGCTTGCCTGCACGACAGAACGGTATCAAACGGTGGCAAAGGCGCCGTCCCAGGAAGGCAGCGAGGACTACAAGTTCTTCGATGTGCTGCGCAACGCCATTTGCAACCGTCCTTTGATCGGTGTTATGATTGCCTCGCTGGGCAACTCCATTGCCTCGGCCTCTATGGGTTCGATGTCCAGCTATCTGTACAAGGAGTACTATCATTCGCCGCGCATGATGGCGCTGACTTCTCCTTTGAGTATCCCGATTCTGCTGATTTGCTTCCCGTTGATTCCCAAGTTGGCGCAGAAATTCGGCAAGCGCAAGGTGATTCTGCTAAGTGTGGTTTATAACTTCGTGTTCTCAATGTGCCTGTTCCTGTTCCCAATCAGCAATCCGTATATCTATCTGGTACTGGAAGGAGTTCCGGCAGGGCGAAACTTATCATTACAGCGAGGACTGTTTTTATCTGAACATCTGGAAACCTGCGGATTGTGTCAAGGCACCGGTTATTTTCTACATCCACGGCGGCGCGTTTCAAGGCGGCTGCGGCAATGAAAAGCACTTTGACGGCAAAAAGTATGCAGAACGGGGTATCATTTTCGTTACCTGTAATTATCGGCTGGGTCCTTTTGGCTTTTGTTCGCTGCCGGAGCTGGCGGCGCGGGACGGTTATACCGGAAACTATGGCCTGTTTGATCAGTTGACAGCGTTTCAGTGGTTGAGTCACAATATTGAAAACTTTGGTGGAGATCCTTCCAATATTACCCTGATGGGGCAGTCCGCAGGCGCTATGAGTATTCAGCAGCTTTGCGCGTCGCCGCTTGCGAAAGACCATATCGCAAGAGCGATCATGACCAGCGGCGGCGGCATCAGTGATGCCTTTGGCACCTATATTCCTGCCGAACAGGCATACCCGTTTTGGAAAGACGTGACCGCCAAGTTGGGCGGCGGTCTGGAGGATTGGGTGAAAGCGGATGCAAAGGTGCTGCTGGCGACTAGGCTGGAAACGGCCAAGCAATACGAAAACGCTATCCAGTATTTTTCGCCGGTGTTGGACGGCCGACTGATCTGCTGCGATGCGCAGTCGGTGCTTCGAGACAAAAGACAGGCGAAAATTCCCTATATCATGGGCAGTACCAAGGACGACATGGCGGCCGATATCCTCGCAAAAATGGCGAGAGAGTGGACGGTTCTGCAATCTGAACAGGGGATGATCCCCTCCTATTGCTTCTGGTTTGGCAGAAACCTGCCGGGAGATGATCAGGGCGCATGGCATTCAAGCGAACTTTGGTATACCATCGGCATGTTGGAAAACAGTTGGCGACCGATGACCGAGTGGGATTACGAAATATCCAACCGATTTCTCACGTATTTCGCCAATTTTGCCGCAACCGGTGATCCAAACGGCGGTACACTGCCGGTTTGGCAGCCAACGACATCGCTGGACAGCCCCATCATGGTGATAGATGATCATAGGTTTGAAATGGGCGATCAGCCGTTGAATCAGATTTCGTAATAATAGACATAACAGTACTATTTCAGTTGAAATAGTGCTGCTGTGAAGGAGTATAACAATGCAAAATATTAATTTGGGTTGGAAATTCAAAAAACTGCCCGAGATGGATATCAATACAATGACTGTCGTGACCGGAGTTGAACCGGATGGCTTTGAGGCAGTGGATTTGCCCCATACATGGTATCGAGACGGGGCAGGTTATCAGGGCACAGCGATATACAAAAAAAACGTATGCATCGAGGCGGACAGCAGTAAGCGAGTGTTTCTGCATTTCGGTGCGGCCGACCGTTTCTGCAAGGTCTTTGTGAATGGGCAGTATGTCGGGGAGCACAAAGGCGGCTATTCCGCGTTTACGTTTGATATTACCAACCAGTGTCGGTGGATGGTGGATAACGAAATCGCCGTTCTGCTGGACAACCGCAGCTTTAATCAGATATCTCCGCTGGCGGGCGATTTTACCGTGTTCGGCGGATTGTATCGCGATGTATCCCTAAGCATCACCGAAAAAAGCTGCTTTGACCGCACATTTTACGGCACAAACGGCATAATTGTTCAAGCGGCCGTTGCAGAAAAAACGGGCAAGATCGTCGTGGAAAACCACACGCTTCATTGCGAAAACGCGCAGATTGCCTATACCGTTAAGAATGCGGCGGGCGAGGTCGTGCTCGAGCAAACGGAACCCTTGCAGAACAGAGTGGAACTGACGGTGCCGCATCCTGCACTGTGGTGCGGTAAAAAAGCCCCTGTTATGTACACGCTGCAAGCAGCACTTTTCGTGGATGGAAAAAAGCTCGATGAGACCGAAGTGCGTTTCGGCTTCAAAACAGTATCGGTAGATGCCCAACAAGGCTTTTTCCTCAATGGCGAACACTTGAAAATTCAAGGTGTGGCCAAGCATCAGGATTTCGGCGGCGTGTTCTGTGCCACGACGGAAGAACACCTGCAGCAGGATTTGCATGATATTCTAGAAATTGGTGCAAACAGTGTGCGTTTGTCGCATTATCAGCATCCGCAGCGCATGTATGAGCTGTGCGATGAGGCGGGTCTGCTCGTATGGGCGGAGATCCCGATGCTTAAGTTTTTGGATGACGAAGCGTTGTTTGAGAACGCCTGCAGCCAGATGAAAGAACTGATTTATCAGAATATGCATCACCCTTCTATCTGCTTCTGGGGCATTCAGAACGAGATAGCGATGTTCGGTGAAAGTCAGGCGATGTATGATCGGATGCAGGAACTGGGTGCTTTGGTACAGCGTATGGATGGCACCCGGCTCAGTGCCTGCGCCAATCTGTTCTGCGTGAAAAACGACAGTGCACTGAACACACACACGCAGGCAGTTGGCTATAATATCTATTTCGGATGGTATTATGGCAATATGGCGGATAACGCGGATTTTGTGGATAAATTTCATCAGGATAACCCCAACACTCCACTTGGCATTACGGAATACGGCGTGGACTGCAATCTGGCCTATCATGCCTATGAGCCAAAGGTCAGAGACTATTCCGAAGAATTTCAGGCATTGTACCACGAAACGGTATATCCGATCTTTCGTGAACGGCCGTATATCTGGGGTACTTATGTCTGGAACATGTTTGATTTCAGCAGTGAGATTCGTGATGAAGGCGGCGTTCGATATATAAACTGCAAAGGACTGGTCACTTACGATCGCAAGGTCAAAAAAGATGCCTTTTATTACTACAAAGCGCAGTGGTCGGACGAGCCTTTTGTCAAGATTGCAGAAAGTAGATTTGTCAATCGCGAGAGGGAAAAGATAACCGTCAAAGTTTATTCCAACCAGCCGAGCGTAAGTATTACGGTCAATGGTGTGTCGCATACTGCTGATTCAAATACCGGCGTGTTCTGCTTTGAAAATATCGCTCTGCAGCAAGGGGAAAATAAGATTATTGCGTCAGCCGGTGTACTGACCGATCAGGTTGTGTTCCACGGTGTAAAGGAAAAAGACGAAAGCTATATTTTTGTCGATCAGAATCCGGGTATCAACGTCAAGAATTGGTTCATTGATGCGGTGGAGGAAGAGAAAATGTTTCCCACCGGAATGTTCTCTATCCGAGAGGCCTGCAATACGATTGTCGAAAGCGAACAAGCGATCGCCGCAGTGGAGAAGTTTTCAAAGAAATTGGCAGAGCAGATGAAAGAACGTCGCGGTATGATGCCGCTGGAAAGAATACTGAATTACATGAAAAACGAGTTCTCCGAGGATGATTGCAAACGCTTGAATGCCGCACTGACAAAGATTAAAAAGCAATGATTTTTATGATGTGTTAAAAAGATTTATATGCTTAGCGAATGGCCTAATATTTGAAAAACGCGCCGCGGACGGTATAGTCCGCGGCGCGTTTATTATGAATCCCTCTGAAAGAAATACTCGATTAACTGCCGTTTTGAGTGCAGGTTTCAATCTGCTGGCTAACAATTGGCCACCTGATTCTGACGCGGAATTAATATAGAAAAACAGTACGGTATTTATCTTGAGAAATACGGAGCGGTTTTATTATAGCGCATAATTTCATCGGTTGATATATGCCGAAATTCTTTGATACAGGGCATGGTGGAAGGGATAAAACAGCATGTTGTGCGCTTCTGATAGGGCGGAGGGAACGGAATAAGGCAAAGCACAAAGCGTGCCTACAGAGAATGCAAAAATTGAATTAAAAATGAGTTTGAAATAAATAAAAATGTCTAAAAAAGTTGAAAAAGGTACGGAGATTTCCAAAGTGAAAGAAGGAGAAAAAAGAAAGAGTACAATTTTGCGCATCGGCCCATATGTAAATTGTGCCAAACAAGACTTGGAAAAATGGGTAGACAATAATACAATTTACACATACAAAACATGTGCATATGTAAACATCGCTTGATTTAGAGAGGAGTGTTGTTGAAAAGATGAAAAAAGACATGATTTTCAAAGAATTGATACAACTCGATTGGGAGGTCAAGGATCAGGGAGAATTCTTCGACAAGATGGTAGATAAATTGTATGCTCTTGGTTACGTTAAGGACACGTACAAAGAGGCTATCAAAACACGAGAGGCAAATTACCCTACGGCGCTTCCGGTGGAGCCGTTTCCGGTGGCAATTCCGCACGCAGATATGATTCATATCATCAAACCTTTTATTGCTTGCACCAGACTGAAAAACCCTGTGGACTGGTGTGAGATGGCGAATAACGATGTGATTCATCCTGTGAAGTTTGTGTTTATGCTGGGCTTTATGAAGTCGGATGAGCACATTGATTTGCTCCAAGTGTTGGTGGAGAACTTTCAGGATCCTGCATTAATGGATCGTTTGGTCCACGCAAAAACGGAAGATGAGTATTACGAAATTGTATGTGGAATGAAAGGCATGGAAATCTGATAAAACAAATCGTCCATGCATTCAAAATATTAAAAAGGAGGAAAAAAACATGGCAGTACGAGTAGTTGTAGCATGTGGAAGCGGGGTGGCAACGTCCCAGACAGTTGCAAGCAAGGTCAATCGCATGCTTAAGGAAAAGGGTGTGGATGCCGCGGTGGAGGCTGTGGATCTGAAGTCTGTAGATCGTTACATTGACGGAAGCGCAGCTTACATCACCATTGTCAAGAACACTAAGGAGTATCCTATTCCCGTCATCAACGGCATTGCTTTTCTGACTGGTGTGGGCAAAGACAAGGAGTTTGAAAAATTGTTGAAGGCCATTGAGGATTACAAGGTCAGATAAAACAGTCAGTTTGAAAGAGGGATAAGGAGGAAACACATATGCAATATTTAGCAAATATTATAAACTTTCTCTTAGGGCTTGGAGCCGCTGTATTTGTACCGATTATTATCATCATTGCAGGATTGATTGTTCGAATGAAGGTAAAAGATGCCATTTCTTCTGGTGTCACGCTGGGCGTTGCCTTTACCGGAATGACGATGCTTATCAACTTTATGACCGGCGCCATTACTCCTGCAGCGGAAGCCATGCTTGAGACAACTGGTATCAGCCTTCCCATCACGGATGGTGGCTGGACTACCATGTCCACTATTTCTTGGTCATGGCCTTATGCATTCCTGATGTTCCCCTTGGTTATTGTCATCAACATTATTTTGTTGATGATGAAAAAGACAGACACCTTTAACGCAGACCTTTGGAATGTATGGGGCAAGATTTTTACTGCTGTAGCAGCCTACTACATTACCGGCAGCGTAATCATTGCTTTTGTCATCGCAGCGGTTCAGGTTGTCTTTGAACTGAAAAGCGCGGATTTCCACCAGCACCGCGTAGAGAAGATGTCCGGTATTCCCGGTGTCACCTGCACACATAAGATGGTGTTTTTGGCCGCCCCTATGTATCCTGTGGACTGGGTGCTGCGCAAAATCCCGGCACTTAATAAGTCTTTCAACGCCAGCGATTTGAAGGATAAGGTTGGTATCTTTGCAGAAAACCACATCCTTGGCTTTATTCTGGGCGTGATATTTGGTTTGCTGGCTCGGTATGATTTGGCTGGTATTCTGACTCTGGGCGTGCAGTGTGCTACTGCTTTGACGCTGTTCCCTGTAATTTCCAAGTATTTTATGCAGGCTCTGGAGCCTATCTCCAATGCGGTGTCCGAGTTCATGCAGTCCAAGTTCTCCGACCGCGAGCTGTACGTCGGTTTGGACTGGCCTTTCCTGGGTGGTGCCAATGAAATCTGGCTGGCTGTAATTTGGACGGTTCCTGTCACTTTGATCATGGCGTTCTTCCTGCCGGGCAACCAGATTCTTCCCTTTGCCGGCATCATCAACATTGCCATCGCGGTGCCTGCTTACTTTGTCACCAAGGGCAATGTAATCCGCATGCTCATCCTGTGCGTCATTTTTGAGCCTACCTTCCTCTGGGTCGGCACTGCATTTGCTCCGTTCATGACGGAATTGGCAAACACCACAAAAGCAGTAGAATTGGCTGCGGGTCAGCTGATCTCCTGCTCCAGCATTGACGGTCCCATCCAAACTTACGCGTTTTCGCATGTGATGCAGATTATGGATGGCAACTTCATTCCTTTGATTATCCTGTTGGTTTGGATTGCCTGCTTCGTGTTCTACTCCAGAAGCCTGATCAAGGAGAAGAAGGAAGACGAGGCTATGGAAAAGTAAAAAGAAGGTTTGCAACTCGCTCAATAAGAAGATCATGGAAATTGGAAATCGAAACTTATTAATTCTTAAAGACATCATTGAATACAGAGATACGATTACAGGGAAAGAGTTGGAGAATAAATTCCATCTTTCCCGTAAGCAGTTGAGCTATGGTCTAGGGAAAATCAATCAGTTCCTCAGTCAGCATAATTATCCGGAGATCACGCGGCTTACAAACGGAAAGATGAGTGTTCCAAGCCAGTTGGAGGGTGTTTTGGATCAGGATTGGTTTGAGGATGAGAAACAAGAGCTCTGGTTTTCTAAGGAAGAGCGGGTAGATATCATTCGTCTCATGGTTCTCATAGCCAAGGAAGATCTTTCCTTGCAGCATTTTATCTCTGAACTGAAAGTCAGCAGAAACACGGTACTTACCGACTTGAAAAAGGTGGATTCCGAACTGAAAAGTGGAGGGCTCATCTTGAACTATGGACGAAAGACCGGTTACTGTGTGACAGGCTCGGAGTATGCCAAGAGACAAATGATATTTGTTGTACTCAATCGTATCCTGATACAATATCGGCACAGTTTTCTGGCCAGAAAACTGTGCCAAATCTCCCGGGAAAAGGTACAGAGCATGAAAAACATGATTCTGGAAATCGAGGGAGAACTTCAGGTGCGTTTTGCTGGAGAAATGATCGAAAGCAACAGTTGCTTCTTTGCCGTCGTATTTGACCGGATTCAAAATGGAATGGTGCTGGATGAAATTCCGGATAGCTTCCGGCATATCGCAGGGACCAAAGAGTATACCGTTATGCGTATGCTTGCCAACCATAGGAATGTCCAGAATGAATTTGAGATCATGTATCTTACGGCTCATGTTCAAAGCATGAAGGTTGAGACAATGCCTATGGGGAGAGACGCAGATGAGGCGCTGGGAATCCAGGAAGCGGTGGAAGAGACCATACAAAATTATGAGCAATTATCCTGTGTCAACATCCGGGAACGGGAGGACCTGAAAAAACTGCTGCTCCATCATTGTGAGCCGGCCCTGTACCGGATTCGGTATGACTTCCATGTAGGTCTGGATATTACAGACTATATTCTGCCAGCCTATCAGGATCTCCACAATCTAGTGCGGAAATCGGTGGCACCCTTGGAACGTTTGGTCGGGAAAAAGATTCCGGAAAAAGAGTTGGCGTATATTTCCTTAATTATTGGCACCTATGTAACCAAGGAAGGGCAGTTGGAGGTTGGAAACGCCCGACCGGAAGCAGTGGTCGTATGTCAGAATGGCATTACGGTATCCCGCTTTCTCATCTCATCCCTCAAGGAGATGTTCCCTGAAATTAGATTTACCAAGTGCATGTCGGCAGAACAGTTCGGTAAATTTCAAGAATCGTTCGATATGGTGTTTTCCACCATTCCTCTTAAGACGGAGAAGAAACTGTTTGTAGTAGAACCTCTGATGAATGGAAAGCAGCGGAAGACCTTGCGTGAGACAGTGTTGAAGGCACTTCGGGAGAAGGGTATCCTGATTTCCAAGCAAGATCTGATTATGCAGTTGGTGCGAAAACATATCAGTCCCAATTTGTACAACAAACTTTGCATGGAAATCGAAGCGTATACGTCTCCCCAGGCACAGGAAGAGTTTGTGGAAGCGCGGGGTGAACTTCATCTCAAGGAACTGTTGGTTGGCATGAATATCCGGATTGTAGAGACAAAGATGGGGTGGAAAGAAGCAATTGAGTTTGCAGCTATGCCTCTTCTTTATGACGGCTCTATTACCATCCGGTATGTACAGGCAATCATTAGCAACATTGTGGAGAACAAACCGCATTTAGAAGTAGCCGACGGTGTAATCATTGCCCATGCCGGCATCGAACAAGGTGTCAATGATGTTGGGATGTCCATGCTTGTGCTCCCGGAACGTATTGAGATTGATGGTTACATCCAGGCAGATGTGATTGTTGTGCTGGCAACTCCCGATTATGAAAGTCATCTTTTGGCGCTCAATGAGTTGATTGAGATTCTGGAAGATGATGTGAAAGTAGCAAAAATAAAGCAGGCTAAAACGCCTCATGACATTTTAGAATTATTATAGACAGGAGGAGAGCGCGATGCTCGAAGCTTTAAAAAAGGATGTATGTGAAATTGCCAAGCGTGCACAGAAAGATGGTTTGTGCAAGCATAAATCCGGTAATTTCAGCGCCCGTGATCTGGAGAGTGGTTACGTGGTTATCACTCCTACCAGTGTGGATCGTGAACTGCTGACCCCTAGAGATATGGTGGTTATGGACTTGGACGCCAATGTCATCGAAAATCTCTCTGGTCTCAAGCCTACCAGCGAGTCCCTGATGCATCTGATGATTTATCGTCAAAAGCCGGATGCTGTTGCGATTGCCCACACGCATTCCGCCTATGCCACCACTTTTGCACTTCTTAATAAGCCGATTCCGGCCATTGTGTATGAAGTGGCCAACATGGGTCTGACCAAGGCCAGAGTACCCGTTGCACCCTATGGACGTCCCGGTACACCTGAGTTGGCCAATAGTGTCATCGAGAGCTGCAAGGAGGCCGACAGCTTCCTGCTGGAGAAGCACGGTGCGGTGGCAGTGGACAACCGAGATATCTATGAGGCATATCTGAAGGCATCCTACATTGAAGAACTGGCTGAACTGTATCATCATGCACTGGCTATTAATAACGGTAAAGAGCCGGATTGCTTCGCGCAGGAGGAGCTTCAGAAGTGGGAATATCCCTCTGAAATCAAGTTCCCCAATAAGTAAATTCCGTTTTTGGAAAGGAATCAGAGGATTTGGAAATTTATCTGATCAGACATGGGCGTCAATGTGACACTCGCTGTAATGTAGATGTGGCTCTTTCAGAAGCCGGTTTTCGCCAGGCTGACCTTGTAGGCCGGCGTATGAAGGATTGGAACATACAGAAGGTATATTCCAGCGACATGATCCGTGCTCGTCAGACGGCTGAGACGGCGAACAAGCATTGGAATGTGGAGCTGGAGATTGTGCCTCAGTTTCGGGAAATCTGTTTTGGTCAATGGGAAGGACACGAGACCAATGAACTGAACATTTTGTTTTCCGATTTTAAAGCAGAGCAGGACAAAATGGAGAAGGATCTGCGCTACCCTGAGGGTGAGTCGGCAGGAGATGTGATAGAGCGGAGTATGCCCGCGCTGATGAAGGTGGCTCAAAGCGGATTGGAACGTGTAGCCATTGCCACCCACGGCGTGTGGATTCGGGCGATCGTGTGTCATGTGCTTGGAATTGATTTAGCAAAGTGGAAGCTCTTGGGAACCACATTTGAAAACGGAAGCATCACACAACTCAATTACTATCCCGAAACCGGAAGATTCACTCTGGAGCGGTTCAATGATTTTGCTCATCTGGAGCCTTACCCGGAACTGCTACGGGAGGCATGGGGGGTCATTGAAAACTAACGCAGGATGAAATATACATAGGAGGACACTATGAGAAAAATCATAAACAGTGCAGATGCATTTGTGCAGGACACCATGGAAGGCATCATTGCCGCCTATGGTGATAAGGTCAAACTTTTAAACGATGATTTTCGGATTTTGCTTTCCAATTATCCCACCCAAGATGGTAAAGTGGGCATCGTTACCGCCGGTGGAAGCGGACACCTGCCCGTGTTCTTAGGATACGTTGGCAAGGGTCTGCTGGACGGTTGCGCCGTGGGTGAGGTGTTTGCTTCCCCCGCGTCGGAAAAGATGGCTGATATGATCCGTGCCTGCGATCGCGGTAATGGTGTGCTCTGCCTGTATGGCAACTATAACGGAGATATGTTCAACTTCCGTATGGCATGCGATGAGGTCGAGTTTGACGATATTGAAACCCGTCAGGTGCTGGTGCGAGACGATGTGGCCAGCTCGCCCAAGGAAAACGCCGACAAACGCCGCGGTGTGGCAGGCATGGTGTACGCCTTTAAGGTGGCTGGCGCAGCAGCCGACCGTATGATGAGTCTGGATGAAGTGGCAGCTGTGGCGGAAAAGGCTTTGGCAAATATTCGCACTATGGGCGTGGCGCTGTCCCCCTGCATTGTGCCCAAAGTGGGAAAGCCCACCTTCACCATTGCCGATGACGAGATTGAGATTGGCATGGGCATTCACGGCGAGGCCGGCATCGAGGTAAGAAAGATGATGACTGCCGATGAGATTGCCGAAACGCTGGTGGAGACCATCACCAAGGATATGCCTTTGCAGAGCGGTGACAAGGTCTCTGTTATGGTGAACGGTTTGGGCGGAACTCCCATGGAGGAGCAGTTAATTGTATATCGTAGAGTTCATCAGCTTCTGAAGGATATGGGCGTGCGTATTGTAATGCCTCATATCGGCGAGTATGCGACTTCCATGGAAATGGCAGGTCTGTCGGTCACCATCTTCAAGTTGGACGCCGAGCTGAAAGAACTGCTTCAAGCTCCCGCAGAGAGTCCGTTCTACACCAATTCCAATAAGTAAACAGGTGATGTGCAATGAATAAAGAGTCGGTAAAAGGAATTATTTCCGCTATTAGTGCAGAGATTGCACAAAATAGAGACTATCTGGTGGAACTGGATCAGGTCAATGGTGACGGTGATCTGGGTATTTCCATGGATGATGGCTATAAAGCGGTGGTGGAATACCTCAAGACGGCCGAAGAGAACGATCTGGGTAAGTTGATTATGGCATGTGGTAAGGTGTTTAATGCTTCTGCTCCATCCTCTCTGGGTACCATCACGGCATTTGGATTTATGGGAATTGCCAAGGCTTTGAAAGGTAAGGAAGAGGCTACATTCGAAGAAGCTGCGGCTGCGGTGAAAGCCGGCGTGGATAACATCATGGTTAAGGCCGGTTCCGAGGTCGGTCAGAAAACCATTGTAGACGCCATTTATCCCGGTGCAGAGGCTTTGGTTGCAAACGCGCAGGATCCGGCGGCGGCTGTGGAGGCCGCAGCCAAAGCGGCCGCAGATGGTTCGGAAGCCACCAAGCAGATGAGGGCTGTTCATGGTCGCGCGGCCTATTCGGCCGAGCGAAGCATCGGCATTCTGGACGGTGGATCTGTGGTTGGAAAATTGATTTTCAAGGGAATCAAGGAGTATTACACCGCAAACCATTGATGCTGAATAAAAAACTCCGGTATGTACTATCATGCCGGAGTTTTTTATATGCAGTGCAAAGCTGTTGAAAAGTCGCTATAGCTCGTTGATGATTTCCGTGACGGAAATGTGCCGCATTCTCTTGGCGGGGGCGAAAACGGATACAGCCGTTGCACCAAAGACGAACAGCAAAATAATGACAAGCGCAGTCAGCGGCAGCGTCCACGTGAAATAGGGGAAGTGGGCGGTTACCAGCTTATCGTATAGCAGCTTATGCAGCGGCAGACCTGCGCCGCAGCCGATGACACAACCGGTAAGCGCATAAGTTGCGGCTTCCGCCGCAATCATACGGGTCAGCTGTCGACCGTCCATGCCGACGGCACGCATCGCACCGTACTGGCGGGTGCGAGCTGATACGCTCATCGAGATGCTGTTGATGATATTCAGCACGGTAATCAGCGCAATAATGGCCAGAAACCCATAAATAAACAGGCTGAATGCATAAAATGTGCTGCGATCGCCTTCGTCCCGCCGGTCGGTAAAAGTATACTGCTCACCGATGAGGTCTTTGATGGCCGTAACCTGTGTGTCAGTCGTCTCTTTGGTCACCTGTACGTCAATGATGGCGTAGTCCCGCATACCGGTCAGTCGGGTAAAGGTTTGTTCGGAGCAGATCAGGATGACTTCGCCGTTTGTGAGACCGTTGTTGGAAAAAGGGCTGTATTTCAGCATGCCGGCAATTTCCAAAGTAGTTCCGTCGACGGAAATACGATCTCCTGTGTCAAGCGGCACATCTTCATCCCATATGGCAAGCACGTATTCGTTATCGCCATATACCATGGACAGGTCGCTGCCTTTACGAAGCATATCGTCATCCGTGAGCCAGCCAAGCTGCAAATCGTCGTACGAAATCAGGTCTGCTGTTGTTTCAGAGGTTGCAGTGTTGAATTTCGCCGGAATATTCTCCTGATACATCCTTCCGAAGGCGTGAGTGACGCCAGACATGCCGCGGATTTCATCAACCAGAGCATGGTTTATGGTATTGGAATAGTCTTTGCTGGCAACGGTCAGATTGGGTGCGGACAGCGATGTCGGCAGCAGACAGCCCAGCAGATCGACCAGCACGGAAAAGCACAGAAACAGGATGATACTAAGCGCGAATGATCCGGACATCAGCACAAGATTTTTGCGGGCCGATACCGCATGAGAAACGCCAAGCAAGGATTCGATGGACAAAAGGCAGGAATGGATCGGGTGCGGCCGGGTCTGTCGCAGGTCACCGTTGCCGGATACCGCCGCCATTGGGGAGACACGCGCGGCGCGTTTGGCAGGAGATTGTGCGGCGATCCATAAGGTCAGGAGGCCGAGCATCGCGCCGCTGATGATGCCGACTGTGCTAATGCCCAAAATGGGAATTTCAGAAAATTCACCGCCGACCAGATACCGAAGAGTCGCGTTTAACCCCCAAGCGAGGAATGTGCCGAGGACTACACCGATTGGGATGGCGGTTTTGCACCAGTTTAGAGCTTCCAGGTGCACAAATCTGGTCACCTGCTGTTGGCTCATGCCGATGCAGCGCATCATGCCGAAAAACTGTGTCCGCTGGGCGACTGTGCTGTTCAGACTGCCTGAAATCATCAGCACACCCGCAAGTAAAATCATCAGAAAGAGGATGCATACCAGCGGATACACGTTTTTCACCATCATGTTGTTGCTCAGACCTGCCAGCCCCATCAGAATGAAGTTCTGTTGTATGTCCTCGTCGACCAGATTGCATTGGGCTTGAATTGCGGTAATCGCTTTTTTTAGGTTGGCGTGGCGGCCAAACTGAACGAAATATACCGGGCTGCCGGTATCGCCGTTGTCCGACAAGATCTGACGGAGTGCAGTGATGTTCATAAAAACGCCGATTTGGTCATCGCTCACCAGCAGTGCGGTGGTTTCGCCGGTGCCGTTGTTGGAAGCGTATTTACTGTCATCGCTGCGAAAGCCTGTCACGCGGAAGGTATAGTTGCCAGCGGGCGTGTTCAGTGTGACGGCATCACCGACGGCAACGCCGAGCAGAGCTTGGGCATTGGGTGTTAAAATTACTTCATCGTTTGCCGCAATGCTGGAGGATTCGCTGAAATAGCTCATAATGTCTGTGCGAAACGGTTCTTCGATGCCGCAAAGCACAGCCTGTCTGCCGTTGATTTGATATTTCCTGCTGTCGTCCAGACCTACCGCATCATACCATGATGCGGCGGCTACATCAGTGTGCGCGGCAATGGACTTTGCTTCGCTTTCCGTGAGGTTTTGTAATTGAATATGCCAGTTGCCGTGCGTTTCTTTCGCGTGCATGGTTTCGCTGCGGATGAGCATATCTGCCATGCTGAAAATCGCCGTGACCAGAAACACGGCAAAGATGATACAGAGTAGTGTCATACGGTTTTGCCGTCGGTGTACCTTGGCAGAAATCGGGATGAGACTGAGATAGCTTCTCATGCACGGCACCTCCCAAAATCGGTCAGCACACCGTCGGATACCTGCAAAATGCGGTCTGCTGTCTGGGAGATAGCACGACTGTGGGTGATCATCAAAATGGTCTGCTCGTACATGCGGGATGCTTCTTTGAGCAGGGCAATCACTTCGCTGGTGTTCTGTGTGTCCAGATTACCGGTCGGCTCGTCTGCAAGGATAAGCGCGGGGCGGGTGATTAGCGCACGTCCGATAGCGACACGCTGCTGTTGGCCGCCGGAGAGTTGGCTTGGCAGATGGTGGCGGCGTTCTTTCAAGTGCAGCACGGAAAGCAGTTCCTCGAGATAGGCTTTGCTCGGCTTCTGGTAATCGAGCAGCACCGGGAAAACGATATTCTGCTCGACGGTCAGCTCCGGAATGAGGTTGAAGCTCTGGAAGACGAAGCCGATATGGCGGCGGCGAAACACGGTTAGATTGCGTTCCTTCATCGAAAAAATGTCTTTGCCGTCGATGAACACTTTGCCGGAGGTGGGGGTGTCCAGCGCCCCGATCATATTGAGCAGCGTAGACTTTCCCGAGCCGGATTCACCGACCACAGCGACAAATTCGCCTTTTGGGACGGAAAATGTTGCGTGTCGTAAGGCGTGTACAGCCGTTTCGCCGCTGCCGTAGGTTTTGCAGATGTCGTTCACTTCTAATAAGTCCATTGGGTTGGCACCTTCTTTCGTTTGCTGACAAAAGCGTACCACGGCAACCCTACTGCTGCATGACACGCAGCCTACAATTTTGTAGGAATCAAAAAATTCATCGTAAAAGTCGTACCGACACCCAGTGTGCTGTCCACTTCGACGGTGCCGCTGTGCGCTTCGATGATGGCCTTGGCAAGGGAAAGCCCCAGCCCGACACCCTGCGTGTCTTTGGAAAATCGGCTGCGGTAAAACCGTTTGAAAACGTGTGGCAGATCTTCCGAATGAATGCCGCAGCCATTGTCCTGCACGATGATCTGCACGACTAAAGCAAACGAACGCCATGTAATATGAATGGAATTTCCAGCCTGAGTATGATCCAGTGCGTTTTTTACGATATTGCCGACGGCTTCGCCCAGCCAGTGCGGATCGCATCGAAGCGAAATGCTATCGTCTCCGGTGAAGGACAGAGCTTTGTCCTGCTGCTGTGCTTGCACGGCAAAGCGACGCTCGATGCGGGCCATCAGGTCGGATAGGTTCTGCTCGGTTTGCTCCAGCACGATCGTGCCTGCATCCAGCTTGGTGATCTTCAGCAGATTTTGCACAAGAGTCTCAAGGCGGTCGAGTTCCTGTTCGGACAGGGTGGTGAATTTTCGGATAGCGTCCGGATCGGTCGGTTCTTGCTGCAAAATGCCGTTGTAGATATTGAGCGCTGCCAGCGGCGTTTTGAGCTGGTGTGAGATATCCGACAGGGTATCCTTCATAGACCGTTTGGCGCTGCTTTCGTTTTCTGCGTGCGCGTTCAGGATTGCAGCCAGAGAATTGACTTCGTGGAATAAGCGGTTCAGCTCACCCTCGTCATCGCATTCGATGCGTGCAGCCGAGTTGCCTGCGATAAATGCATGGATTTGTTCAACTGCATGGTTCATAACGGCATGCTGTTGCCGGAAATAGCAATACAGGATTGCAAGAATGAAAACTCCCATGCAAATGGAAGCCGTCGACACATACGATATCACGTTTTCGGTTTCCGCCACAAGCAGGATGGTGGACAGTAAAGAAAAAACGACGATAACCGTTATAATCCGACAAAACAGGCGTTTGATGTTTGAGTCAACCAATATTTTCATGCTACACCTCATTCTGCGGTATTCCATTTATATCCCATGCGACGCACGGTCACGATTCGCTTCGGATGACCGGGATCGTCCTCGATTTTGGCGCGCAGCCTGCGGATATAGACGGTCAGGGCGCTGCTGTCAATATAGTTCACGTCGCAGTCCCAAAGCCTTCCCATAATCTGTTCCGGAGAAAGCACAATATTCGGGTGCTCCATAAACAGGCAGAGTAGCTTGTACTCGCTGGCGGTCAGGTCGATCGCCTCATCGAATTTGCGAACCACGCGTGTTCGCTGATGCACAGTGATGCCGTTAGAGTGCAGTGCGTCATCCGGCTGACGGAAGGCATCGCTTCTGCGCAGCAGCGCGTTGATACGGGAGAGAAAAATCGCCAGTTTGAACGGCTTGGTGATATAATCGTCGCCGCCGATATCCAGCCCCATGATAACGTCGGTTTCCTCGTCAGCCGCAGTCAGAAACAGGATGGGTACTTTGGAAGTTTGGCGGATGATGCGGCAAAGGTCGTAGCCTGACCCATCCGGTAAAGACACGTCCAGAATGACCAGATCGTAGGCATTGGCGCGCCATAACTGTCCGGCTTCCAGACAGGTGCGGGCGTTATCAACCGCATAGCCTTGCTTTTGCAGGGCGAAGGATAGGCCGCCGATCAGGCTAAGGTCGTCCTCGACAAAAAAGATTCGCTTCATTTGCGTTCACCGTCCTTGACAGTTGGAGTTGCTGTGCGTCTGCTTTGCTTTACAACTCTCTATTATAGTGTTTTGCCCAGAGATTACAAGAAATGAAATTGGGAGGGCGTTTCGCAAGGGCGCAAAGAGTGAAGATATGTGCGCATCCCATCTGATTGATAGGTTTGACTTTTGCGGTGCCGCTTGCCGTGCTATACTGAAAATAGAATTTGGTAAGTCGAGAGGAGTGACCGATGATATGCCAATGCTTGGAGCTGTTTTGACCCCGCATCCGCCAGTGCTGCTGCCCGAGGTAGGGCGTGGTCGGGAAAAAGAAATCGCCGCCACTGGTCGAAGCATGCGCGCTGCAGCCGATCAGGTAGCCGGGTGGAAACTGGATGTGCTCATTGTGGCCTCGCCGCATACCATCTTGTACGGAGATTATTTTCACATTGCCCCCGGCAAAGTCGCAGTGGGAGATATGACCGCGTTTGGCGCGCCGCAGGTGCGCATACAGGTTGAATACGATACGCTGCTGCGGGATGAAATTGTGCGTCGGGCGCAGCAGGCAGACCTAAAAGCAGGCACCCTTGGCCAGCGCGAACCGGAACTCGATCACGGCGTATCGATTCCACTCTATTTTTTGCGCAAAGCAGGTGTTGTCTGCCCAATTGTGCGCATGGGGTTATCCGGCTTTTCACCGCTGGCACATTATCGGTTGGGCCAGTGCATAGCCGAAGCTGTTGAGACGTTGGGGCGCCGCGCAGTGTTTGTAGCCAGCGGTGACTTGTCGTATAAACTGAAGGCCGACGGACCTTATGGCTTTGCGCCGGAAGGCCCTAAATTTGATGAGACTGTCACAAGAGCAATGGCGTCGGGCGATTTTATGCAATTTCTCACGATGAACCCGGCATTTTGCGAACGGGCGGCAGAGTGCGGACTGCGCTCTTTTCAGATTATGGCGGGCGCGCTGGATGAATTAGCTGTTGCACCGCAGCTGCTCAGTCATGAAGGCACCTTTGGTGTGGGCTATGCTGTGGCGCTTTTCCCGGTTACGGGACAGGATGCCAGCCGCCGCTGTGCTTCCGCTTGCGCGCAAGCACAGCGTGACCGTCTGGAGAAACGCCGTGCGGGCGAGGATGCTTGGGTGCGGTTGGCACGGCTGTCACTCGAAACTTATGTGCGTACCGGCAGCCGGCTGGAGCACCTGCCGGACGGATTGCCGGATGAGCTGACCCGGCGGGCGGCAGGTGCGTTTGTTTCGCTGCACATCGGCGGGCAGCTGCGCGGCTGCATTGGCACTATCGAGGCCACGCAGACAAATGTCGCGCAGGAGATCGTGCAGAACGCGGTGTCTGCAGGTACGCGTGATCCACGCTTTCCTCCGGTGCACCCGGAGGAACTGGAGGAACTGGAATACAGTGTGGATGTGCTGGGTGAGCCAGAACCTGTAGAGTCTTTTGAACAACTCGACCCGAAGCGTTACGGCGTGATCATTTCCTGCGGCACGCGGCGCGGTTTGCTGCTGCCCGATCTGGACGGTGTGGACACGGTGGCGCAGCAGGTCGATATTGCGCGCCAGAAGGGCGGCATCCGGGCGGATGAACCGTACAAAATGGAGCGGTTTGAGGTGGTGCGGCATTTATGAGTGTGCAATGCAATCTCTGCTTTCATCACTGTAATCTGGATACGGGGCAGACCGGTCTGTGCCGCGCCAGAGCGAACCGAGAAGGGAAAATCGTTCCGCTCAATTACGGCAAGCTGACCGCGCTTGCACTTGACCCTACCGAAAAAAAGCCGCTGCGCCGCTTTCATCCCGGCAGCTGGGTGCTGTCGGTGGGCAGCTTCGGCTGCAATCTGCGCTGTCCGTTCTGCCAGAATGCGGAAATCGCTGCGGCGGGCGTGGATACTCCTGCGCAGGACTGCTCACCCGAAGCGTTGGTGCATAAAGCTGTTCGATTGCAAGCGCGTGGTAACATTGGCGTGGCATACACCTACAATGAGCCGCTGGTCAGCTATGAATATGTGCGCGATTGCGCGATGCTTGTGCATGAGGCGGGGCTTCGCAATATACTGGTAACGAATGGTACGATAGAGGAAAAACCTTGGCGCGCCCTGCTGCCGTGGATTGACGCAGTCAACATCGACCTAAAAGGGTTTACCAAAGAATGGTATCGTACCTTGGGCGGCGATTTGGAAACGGTCCAGCGGTCCATCATACTGGCAGCGCAAGTCTGCCATGTGGAGGTTACGACGCTGATTGTACCGGGTGAAAATGACAGCGAGGACGAGATGCGCGCGCTGTCTGCGTGGCTTTCTGCGGTCCGCCCAGATATTCCGCTGCACATCTCCCGCTTTTTCCCGCGTCACCGTATGGCGAACCGGCCTCCTACGCCGGTGGAAACTATTTACCGCTTGGCGGACGTGGCGCGAGAGCAGCTGCGGTATGTGTACACGGGTAACTGCTGAACCCTTAGAGGAGCGTTCCAAGATTTTCTCCGCACCAGCGTGGGCCGGAGCGAATGACGTACCTGTGTTAACAAAACGGGCGAAACTGGCAGCTTTGGTTGGTGGAAATTTGTCCATCGCACCGGTATACTGACAGACAGAATATCAAATCAGGAGGAAAAAATATGAGTTTGGGCAGCAGTTTGTACCATGCCCGGAAAAAGAGCGGACTTTCTCAGGAGAATGTATCTGAAAAGCTGGGTGTCAGCCGTCAGACTATCTCGAAATGGGAAACTGATGAGACGTTGCCGGATATTCGCCAGTCCAAACGGCTGGCGGTACTCTATCACATGACGTTGGATGAGTTGATAGAATATGATTTTGATGAACAGCAGGCGCAGCAGATGATTGAAAGTGTCAGCGATGAGGCACAGGCCAGAATTGACTGGAACATGGTGTGGAGTAAAAAATACCCGGTGCTGGCTACCTATCATGAGAAGGTGCATATCAGCGATTATGCACCCGTGCTGCGGGAGATGCTGACCCGTCTGCGGGTGGAATATGGTTACAATAATACGGATGCATTGCTGGTGCTCAAGGATATTCTGGCCCGTGTTTGGAAGGGACAGATGTAAGCGTGAGGCAACAAAAGAGCTAACTGATGGAAAAAGTCAGTTAGCTCTTTTGTTTGTGCAAGCAGTATTCTTTTGCTTGCGACAGACGGCGTATCGGCAGTCTTACAGTTTTGTAAGGCTGCGCAAAATTGTGTCCGGATATGCTATAATGACAGCATCCGGTTAAAAGACGGAGGGATTTTCTTGTATCAACTGCTGTTACTGGAAGACGACCGTAGTCTGGTTGACGGTCTGACCTATTCGCTGCATAAAAATGGTTTTGCGGTTGAGGTGGTGCATACGGTGGCAGAAGCGCTGGTATGTCTGCCGCAGCTGGACCGTTTTGATTTGCTGATTCTGGATGTGACGCTGCCGGACGGCACGGGCTTTGCCGTATGTGAAGCTGTGCGCGCCGCAGGCAGTGCTGTGCCGATTTTATTTCTGACCGCGTCCGACGAGGAAGTGAACATTATTCGAGGGCTGGACTGCGGCGGAGACGATTATATCACCAAACCTTTTCGACTGGGCGAGCTGTGCTCACGTATCCGGGCGCTGCTGCGCCGAGCGGGCCTGACAAAGGCGGGACAGGGACAATATCTGCAAAGCGGTGCGGTTCGGATTGACCTGCTGGGAAGTCGTGTTACGCTCAATGGCCGACCGCTGGAACTCACGAGTGCAGAATATCGCTTGCTCTGTCTGCTCGTGCGTAACGCCGGTCGTGTGATGACGCGCGAGGTCATTTTGAACGAGCTTTGGGATGATGCCGGGGATTTCGTGGACGACAATACCCTGTCAGTCTATGTGCGGCGGCTGCGCGAAAAGGTGGAGGATGACCCCTCCCAGCCGCGTCGTCTGCGCACCGTTCGCGGCTTTGGCTACCAGTGGAAGGAGGACATGCCGTGACCTTGCTTCAGGACCGACAGGTGCGTTGGTTTGTCTGTTTTCTCCTGCTGTTTGCGGTGATGCTGTTCGCGGCGGGAATGCTGTTCAGCGCGGTGTACGGGCGGGCAGCACAAAATTTGTATCTTGACCGCAGCGCAGAAATTGCGTCTGCGTTGCTGGGGCAGGGCGTATCGGAGACCATTGTCGCGTCCGCACTGAAAAGCGACGGCGTCACATCGGATGGGCTGCGCCTGATGGAGCTGCTCGGCATGACAGAGAGAACCTCCGCCCGGCTGCTGCCGATGTTGGATGCATTTCAGCGGACGCTGGGAGCTGCGGTGGTTGTGGGATGTGCAGGGCTGATTCTTGTGCTGTTTGCCGGAACACTGCGGTTTTTGATATTCCGCAGGCGCGTTTATGAGTGTGCGGCACAGACCGTACGTCGCTACATCGATGGCGATTATTCCACCCGTCTGCCGCAGCATCGAGAGGGGAGTCTGTTTCAGTTCTTTGCGGCGGTGGAGCAAATGGCTACGATTTTGCAGGCCAAGGAACAAAACGAACGACAAAACAAGGAGTTCCTCAAAGCAACCATGTCGGATATCTCGCATCAGCTCAAAACGCCGCTCGCGGCGATGATGATGTATCAGGAGATTATTGCGGATGAGCCGGATAATGCCGCTGTCGTGCGCGAATTTGCCGCCAAAATGGGGGCGTCGCTGCGGCGCATGGAGACGCTCATTCAAATGATGCTCAAGATTGCCCGACTGGACGCGGGCAGTATTCGATTTGAACAACGGTCAGTCGCGGTGGCTGAACTGACGCAAAGCGCCGTGCAGGATCTGCTGACGCGCGCGCAGCGGGAGGGGAAAAGCATTCGGCTGGACGGCGATCCTACGCAGCAGTTGGTCTGCGATCCGGCGTGGACGAGCGAAGCCATTGGTAATCTGGTCAAGAATGCGCTCGATCACACCGAGTATGGCGGGGAAGTCCTTATCTCGTGGGCGTGTACGCCGGTGCTGATGCAGATTAAAGTAGAGGACGACGGCTGCGGCATTGCGCCTGAGGATATCCACCATATCTTTAAGCGGTTTTACCGCAGCGAGCGCACATTGCATACACCGGGCGTTGGGCTGGGGCTGCCGCTGAGCAAATCTATCGTCGAGAGGCAGGGCGGACTGCTTTCGGTGCAGAGTGAGCCGGGACAGGGCGCGGCGTTCACGATTTCTTTCCCGCTTACACAATCGTAAGGAAAAATTCATCCGGTTGTAAGATTGCAGTGCTAAGTTTGGAGGAAAGGAGGTTATCATGTCATGGAAATACTACAGATAGAGGATGTTTGCAAGACCTTCGGAACGGGGGAGACGCGGGTGGACGCACTGCGGCATGTCTCTTTTTCACTGGAAAAGGGCACGTTTGCCGCTGTGGTGGGTGAATCTGGATCGGGAAAGAGCACACTACTCAACTGCATCGGCGCGTTGGACACACCCACATCCGGTCATATCCGCATAGACGGACAGGATCTGTTCGCTATGCAGGAGGAGGCGCGCACAATTTTTCGGCGGCGAAACATCGGATTCATTTTTCAGTCATTCCATCTGATTGGAGAACTGGATGTCGAGCAGAATATTGCGTTTCCGCTGCTGCTGGACTACCGCAAGCCAGACTCGGCGGAGGTGGACGAAATCCTTGACCTGCTCGGACTGACCGACCGCCGCCACCATCTGCCCAGCCAGCTGTCCGGCGGTCAGCAGCAGCGCGTTGCGATCGGTCGCGCGCTTATTACCCGGCCCAAGCTGATTTTGGCTGACGAGCCAACCGGCAATCTGGATAGCCGCAACAGTCAGGACGTGATGACGCTGCTGACGCAGGCGTCCCGCCGCTATCAGCAGACCATTCTGATGATTACGCATAACCGGCATCTGACCACTGGCGTTGACCGGGTGCTGCAAGTGTCGGATGGCGTGCTGACCGATCTGGGAGGGACCACCGATGAAGCATTATCTTGATCTGGTTCCGATTTCCGCGCGCGTACACCGGCGGCAGACTCTCCTAACCCGGCTTTGCATCGTGCTGGCCGTGTTTCTGATCGCGGGTATCTTCGGCATGGCGGATATGGAGATCCGCGGCATGACGCAGCGGACCATGCTTGAGCAGGGCGCGTGGCACGCGGCGTTCCCCGGACTGACCGACCGGGAGCAAAGCCTGATCGCGCTGCGCCCTGAGGTGGAAATCAGCAGCCGTTATGCCGTGACGAACTATGACCTAAATTTGGACTACACAGTCAACGACGTACAAACTGGCATCTGCGGCTTTGATAAGTCTATGTTGACACTGTTTCCTGCGCTTGAGATCGAGGACGGCACGTTTCCGCGGGCCGCGACCGAAGCACTTGCAACGAAGGATATGAAAATCCAGCTCGGTTTGTCGGTGGGCGACACAATCACGTTGGAGACGCCAGAAGGACCGCTTACCGTCACCCTGTCCGGCTTTACCGGCAATAACCCGCTGCTGTCCCAAAGCGGGGCATACGCGCTGTTTTTCAATATCGACGGCTATCGGACACACTTTATGCCCGACACCAAGCCGGAGGACTTTACACTCTATGTCGCCTTTGCACCGCACTGCCGCATCCCGCAGACGATTGACGAAATCTGCGCGGTGTACCATCTGGATGAAAGTCAGGTGCAGCAGAACATCCAGCTGTTGACGCTGACCTTGCAGACCGATGACTCTGCCATGCTGCGATTGTACCTGATCGCGGCGGTGCTTGCGGTGCTGGTCGTCGCGGCGGGCATTTTGATGATTGCGGGTAGCCTCAACAGCAACGTCGCGCAGCGCACCGCGTTTTTCGGCATGCTGCGCTGTCTAGGCGCGACACCCCGACAGGTCAAACGACTGGTGCGGCGCGAAGCGCTGCAATTATGCGTCGGCGCGATCCCGGCAGGGCTGGCGCTTAGCGTCGTTACGATCTGGGGATTGTGCGACGTGCTGCGGCAGGCCAGCGACTTTTATTTTGGCGACATGCCGGTGTTCGGGGTCAGCTGGGTCAGCCTGATATGCGGCACAGTGATCGGCCTTGTGACCGTGCTGCTCGCTGCGCGCGCCCCGGCGCGCCGGGCGTCGCGCGTGTCGCCGTTGACAGCGGTTTCCGGCAACGCCGCGCCGGGTATGGCTTGCCGCAAGGCAGTGCGCGCAGGGCGCGTGCCGGTTGAAGTGAGGCTCGGTATACACCATGCACTGGCAAGCCGCAAGAATTTCCTGCTGCTGACCGGATCGTTTGCGTTCAGCATCATCCTGTTTCTGAGCTTCAGCCCGACGCTGGACTTCATGCAAAGCGCGATCAAGCCGCTGCAGCCATACACACCGGATGCGTCGGTGCTGAGCAAAGACAACAGTTGTACCGTGCCCAAGGCGCTCGCGCAACAGATCGGCGCACTGCCATTTGTCGAGCGGGTGTATGGCCGCAGCTTTGCCTACGACCTGCCGGGGCAGGTGGACGGCACGGAGGTCAACATTATGCTGGTCTCCTTTGAGGAAAACCAGTTCGGCTGGGCAGAGGATATGGTCAAAGATGGCGACTTGCAGGTCGCGCGGAACGGCGCGGGCGTGCTGCTGCTCGACAAGGAAGGCAGCGGCTACCAACCGGGCGACACAGTTGTGTTCGACACGCCGCAGGGCGAAAAAATGTTCCCGGTGGCGGCGACGCTGAACTATACGCCGTTTGCAACTAGTTCGGACACGGTCATCTGTTCGGAAAGCTTGTTTACCGCCATCACCGGCCAAAGCAACTATACAATTATCGATGTGCAGCTGCAACACGGCAAGACCGACGAGCAGGTTGAGCAGATTCGGCGGCTTGCGGGCACCGACTATGCCTTTTCCAACCGTCTGCTGAGCAACAGTGAGGTGCGCGGCACCTATTACGCCTTTGCACTGTTTTTCTACGGCTTTCTGGCGCTGATTGCGCTCATCACCGTGCTTAATATTGTGAACAGCATTTCGATGAGCGTATCCGCCCGCATGAAGCAGTACGGCGCGATGCGCGCGGTCGGCATGAGCGGCCGCCAGCTGCTGCGCATGATAGCGGCTGAGACGCTGACCTATGTTTGCAGCGGTATCCTTGTGGGCTGCGCGGTTGGTTTGCCGCTCAACCGGTTCAGCTTTGAGAATATGGTCACGCCAAACTGGGGCAACGCATGGTATATGCCGTGGGGTGCGCTGGGCGTGATTCTGCTGGTCATGCTGGCAGCGGCACTGCTCGCTATCTGGAGTCCGGCTAAACGCATTCGCGCCATGTCCATCGTGGATACGATTAGCGCGCAGTAAGAAAAATGGCGGCAGGCGTAAGCCTGCTGCCGTTTGGTGTTTGTGGGGAGAAAAATAAGGTAAAGTTGCGTTGGGTGCCGGTGCTTCCTTTGGCATTGGCTATGCTATTGCGACAGCATATGCAAAGCTGGTGCAAAACTTTTATTCTACGATATCAATGTTGCGCCGACCGGAAGAAGGGATGTCGATGGACGGTGCGTCATGCCTTGCCGCTTTAGAGAAAAGGGATTATACTATGAGAGACTTATCTCATTATGAAGGAGAAACGATATGGAGATTCGCATCCCCGATTTGTTTGATTTGGGAAAAATCATCGACAGCGGCCAATGCTTCCGTGCGGTTTCGCTCGGCGGAGGAACCTACCGCTTTATCATCGGAGAACAGGTGCTATATATCCGAAAACGCTCAGATGAAGTCTACGAGGTAAGCTGTGAGCAGGATATATGGGAACAAGTGTGGAGCCCTTATTTCGATTTGGAGCGGAATTACCGCGCCATCAGCAGGATGATTCCGGAGGATGATGCATTCCTGAGTCTGGCCGCTCAAACCGGTGCAGGCATTCGTATCCTCCGTCAGGATCCTTGGGAGATGCTGATAACCTTTATCATATCTCAACGGAAAAGCATTCCGGCCATCCGCTCTGTAGTGGAGATGCTCAGTAAGCGATATGGCACAAAGATTGAGACACAGAGAGAAACGCTTTACATGTTTCCCACGGCCTTGCAGCTGAAAGATGCATCCGCGGAGGATTTTATCGCTTGTAAAGCTGGATACCGGGCCACTTATATCTGCGATGCAGTGCAGCAGGTTGTATCGGGGAATTTGGATTTGAATGCAATAAAGAATCTTTCTGACGATGCGTTGCTGTCCGAGCTGGAAAGGGTGCGTGGCGTCGGAGTAAAGGTGGCAAACTGCGTGGCGTTGTTTGCCTATGGCCGGACCTCTTGTGCGCCTGTCGATACATGGATACAGAAGATTATTCAGCAGAAATACAAGGGACACAATCCTTTCGAGCGGTACGGCGAGGATGCCGGAATTATGCAGCAGTATTTTTTCTATTATGCGCAGAACCACAAAGTGGAAACAGTGTAGGGCCAATAATGTATCTCCTTGCTGCAAAAAGACGGCATGGATATGCTTTTTGGGCATATCCATAGATGATAATTAAGTATTTTACATTTTGTAATTCGGGCGTTACAATAGGAGAAAAGGAGGAGTTCATTGTGAAAAAAGCATTGATTGCCTATTTTTCCGCCAGTGGTAACACCGCAAAGGCAGCAGAGGTTCTAGCTAAGGCCGCAGGAGGGGACCTCTATGAAATAAAGCCGGCAGTACCCTATACCAGCGCCGATTTGAACTGGATGGACAAAGGTTCTCGCAGCAGCGTGGAGATGCAGGATAAAAACTCTCGTCCGGCACTGGTCGATACGGATGCCCGGATTGCCGACTATGATGTCATTTTTTTAGGGTTCCCCATCTGGTGGTATGTCGCGCCTACTATTATCAACACTTTTCTGGAGAGCTATGACTTTACCGGCAAGACTATTGTCCTGTTCGCTACCTCCGGCGGCAGCGGATTGGGGAAGTCGGCAGCCGGTTTGCAAAACAGTGCCCCTGGAGCTAGGATTTTAGATGGGCGACTGCTGCGTGGTCGGCTGAGTGAGGCCGAGCTGAAGTCTTGGGTGGAAGGATTGAAGCTGTGATAAAATGCGTAGACGCAGCGCGGGAATGCACCGCAGCCGACATGCAGAGTAAAGAATGCAACAAGCGTTTATACGGTTACATGTGGGGTGGAGATGCAGGACCACTCGATTAAATTTGTGCTGAAAAAGAAGGTGTGGGTCGCTGTGAAGCGGTAGCTTCACAGCGATTTTTTGCGTGAAAATGGTATTGGACATAATACCCGCTGCGGAGAGCATGAAGGGGATTCGCTATGTCGGGAGAAATGAAGTCGAAAATTGCAGATATGTTCAATGAACTCCTCTTGAGCGGGTGCGTAGAAAAAAACGCAAGCTGTAAGCCGAAACCCCAAAACGGTGCTGCGGATCATGACGAAATATGATTGGCTGTCGGAGAGCTGTCGACGCAGGAGATGAAGTCAGATGAGGCGGGAGCTCCACAAGTCCGAGAATCTCCTGAACTGGAATTTTCCCGCGGACAGACCTAACAGCAAGTGGGTAACGGATATTTTTTATTCTCATAATAGAGTGCATTTGCCAGCACAAGCCCGCTGCTCTTTCCGAGGCAAACCGAATGGACAACCGTTACATCTATTTTTGGAACCACGAGCGCATCCGGAAAAAAACAGGAGAGGTGCCGCTTGCGCAACGCCTCTCCGACTAAAATTCAATATTTCCTATCAGAGACTCTTTTTTGTGCTGTCCCGATAAACTGAAGCAGTTCAATTAAGCGGAGTCTTTCTTTTGCAAGCAATATTCCATGATGACTTTAATCGTTTTGCGGCGGCAATTGGCTGCTCAGATAACTGATACATTTTTCTTCGTGAGTAGGGATGACAAGTGAGAAATCCGCATCACTGTCGAACCCGAAAATCGCAATGTGGGATTTTTAGCGGATGAATGCGTAATATCCAGATCTCGAATGCGCTGGTCTCAGCATTTTAGATCTGTGAGCCTTGTTGGCTGGTTTGCAAAACATGAACGCACGAGGAACGTGCTGGGATTTGACACATAATATGAAAATGGCAACTGCCAGAAAGACTAACTATTAAAAGTCAAGTCTAAAAAGTGTGGTTTGGCAAGGAATTGGAGACAGTTCAAAAAGGGTATAGCAAAGCTGACGTCCGTTTGGACATCTGGCTGAGCTTATGAGAGCGAGAAGATTATGCGGCGCTATTATAAGGCCGGTTTGATTTCTCCATGGCGTAGATCAGCCGTACAAGTTTCTTAGCAGCATGAGATATGGCGATATTGCTGCGGCTCTCCGGTTGTCATTCCGGGACGTGAAGTATGCGGTGGCGTAAAGAACGGTTCCTGCGTTTTTACCATTTCGCAGGATATTTGTGTTGCGGTGCCGGTTGAGTTCGGTGCGGTTGCAACTGTAGGTGACAGCTTTGTCAGCTGCAATGGCGTTTCGGAGGAGGATATTTGCACTTCTTGTGAAAAATTGCCTGCTGAAACCGTAACTCCGGTGGTATAATATTCGCCTATTGCATGCCGCTTTTGGCGGCATGCAATGGATAACAGACCGATCATAAAAGCCGCAGGCCGCAACTTTTTGTTGCAGTCTGCGGCTTTTATTAGGTGTGGAGTGAATAGAATTTGCCGCAATCATTGCAGCTTTTTCTTCAATGCAAGCACATTTTTCTCAATTTTTTCGATGGTTTCTGCAAAAACCTCATCGCTTTGGCCGGATGGATCATCCAGTCCCCAGTTTTCCGCATACTGATAACGGGCCTGAGGACAGCTGACATTGCAGCCCATGAAGATGACAATATCCGGCTGGGGGATATCGGAGAGCAGCTTGCTATATTGCGTCTTCTCCATGTCGATACCGTGCAGCTGCTTCATCATGCGGACTGCATCAGGGTTGATGCGGTCTTGCCGCTGCGTACCGGCGGAGTAGCTTTCAAACACATCGCCGGCAAGCTGTTTCCCCAGTGCTTCTGCTATTTGGCTGCGGCAGGAATTGTGCACGCAGAGAAAACAGACTTTGGGCTTTCCAGTGCATCGCAGCACGTTTTTTTCGCTTTCTAAACGGTTGCCCGTGACCGGACGGTAATCTTGGTTCATATTATATTCCTTTCAAGCAGTTTGCTTTATATGCACTCAGCTGCATATCCCTTTTAGGATATCAGCGACCTCTTCTGGCTTGAGGACCTTGCCCATAACTGCCGGCTTTTCGTTGATAACCAGCGCGGGCATGCGCATGACGCCGTAACCGGCGATTTGCGCCATATCGGTCACGTATTCTACCTTCGTGTCCAGTCCCATACCGGCGACTGCCTGTTTTGTGTTTTCCAGCAGCGTGTGACAGGAAGCACAGCCAGTGCCCAGCACCTTGATGGAAAGTATACATGCATCGGTTTCGATGTGCTCTTTTGCAGTTTCTGTGGTGCTTGCTTCGGCTGCTTGACAGCCGCACTGGCAGGCACAGGCGGGCGCTTTTTCCTCCGAATTCTTTTTCTTTCCTAAACCGAACAGTCCCATGACAAAAAACCTCCTGAATATAGTGTGTATATTTTGAATGAGAAATACATTTATGACCTTACATCAAAAAATACTGAAAGAAATTAAAGAAATAGCCGACCAGTATGATACCTACGGTACAGATGGCAATAAACACTGCCAATAGTTTGGGCTTTACCGCTTTTTTAAGCATGATGAGGGAAGGCAGACTCAATGTGGTGACCGCCATCATAAAAGAGAGGATGGTACCAAGTCCGGCACCCTTGAACAGCAGGCTTTCCGCAACGGGGATGGTGCCGAAGATGTCGGCGTACATCGGAATGCCCACTACCGTAGCAAGAATGACCGCAAAAGGATTGCTGCTGCCCAGAATGGTCTCCACCCATGCCTGCGGAATCATGTTGTGAATCACCGCACCGATTGCGACGCCGATAAAGATATAGGGCGCCACCTTTTTGATGGTGCTAAGCAGTTGTTCTTTGGCAAATTCGATCCGCTCGTGGCGTGTGAGCGTTCCGTTTTCGGTTTGCATATATGGTGCGGTTTTGATGAAATCCTCTACATAGCGGTCCATATTCAGCTTTTCCAGCAACGTTCCTCCGACAACCGCGATGATCAGGCCGAGAATGACATACACAACCGCAACCTTTGCGCCGAAAACGCTCATCAGTAATACCAGTGAGCCAAGATCCACCATCGGGGAGGAGATGAGAAAGGAGAAGGTCACGCCTATCGGCAGGCCTGCGCTGGTAAAGCCCATGAAAATGGGGATGGATGAGCAGGAACAAAAAGGGGTTACCGTACCGAGCAAGGCAGATGCGGTGTTCGCGCCGATACCGTGGAACCGACCCAAAATTTGTCGGGTGCGCTCGGGCGGAAAGTAGCTTTGAATATATGAGATACCGAATATCAATACGGATAGAAGGACAAAAATTTTGATGGTGTCGTATAAGAAGAATTGCAGGCTGCCGCCTGCGAGGCCGTTTGGATTTAGGCCGATGGCTTCCAGACCGTTCCCAATCAAGGCATTGAGCCACTTCATTCCCAGAATTTGATTCTGGAAGAACAGCCAGATGGTACGAAGCACTTCCATAAAGTATACTCCTTTCAGTGGGCAATAGTTCTAAAATTTTCGATTTGATAATCGGAAGAAAAGCCATCGGCTAAACGATGGCTTTTACCCTTCGCAAGCGCAGCCCGTCTGCGGGCAGATGGATTTGCGTGTCAGCTCCGCAAGCAGTTGCTTTGCCTTTTCACTACCTTGGTCGCTGATGGCATAGTGCGTCCATTTGCCCTCGGTGCGGCTGACCACGATGCCGGAATCACATAAGATTTTCATGTGATAGGAAAGTGTGGACTGACTGATTTGCAAATCCTCCAGCAAAACGCAGGCACACTTTTCGCCGCTGCGCAGCAATTCCAAAATCTGCAGGCGGTTGACATCGCAAAATGCTTTGAACACCTTCGCATCCGCTGCGTGATTGCGCATGAAAATTTGCCTCCTCAAATTTAAATTATTCGATTTAAAAAGAGTATATAACTCGTATCGAGAAATGTCAATATATTATACTGTAATTTTATTTGGGAAGAAAAGCAAAGTGACGCGAGTGCGAGTGGTTATTTATTCATATACTCGAAAAAATATTCAAAAATTATATGCAAATAATTGAAATTCCGAGGGAAAGATGCTATAGTAAAAAACACGACTGCCAAAAGGCGGTAAATTAAAAAAAGGGATGAAGTAAATGGATCAGAAATGGCATAAGCGGTTTGGTGCGGTTGCACTGGCTGCGGTGATTGCGGCGAGCACCAGCGTTAGTGCAGGCGCGTGCTGCGGGGTGTATGTCGGCAGTGAGCAGTCGGCGAATGGGTCGACTTACGTGGGCCGCTCCGAGGACATCGGTAAACTGTACGATAAAGTATTTGAAGTGCGTCCGGCGGCCGACCATGCGGACGGCGAGATGTATGAAGATACATATGGATTCTCCATGCCGTATCCGGCGCATACCTATCGTTACACCGTCATGCGTGATTCGGTGGAGATGGGTGAATCTGTTGTGGATGCGAACGGCAATCTCGTGCGAGAAGCCTATGGCGAAGTCGGTATGAACGAAAACGGTGTTGCGATGAGTGCGACGGTTTCGACGGCGAATAATGAAAAAGCCGAGGCAGCCGATCCGTTGGTGGAGACGGGTATTTGTGAAATCTCCCTCAACTCGGTTGTCCTGATGACGGCGGAGTCCGCGCGAGACGGTGTCGAGAAGCTGGCCAAGATCATTGATACCTATGGCTCCGGGGAGTGCAACTCGTTCACCATCAGTGATGCCAACGAAGTGTGGGACTTTGAAACGCTGTCCGGTCATCAGTATGTTGCGGTCAAGATGCCGGCGGATAAGGTTTCGGTTAACCCGAACATGGTAGTGATGAACGAGATTGATGTTTCCGATACGGAAAATGTCATTGCATCGGATGCGTTGATTTCTCTGCCGCTGGAGAATGATTTTCTGGTTTCTTCGCAGAAGGGTGAGGTAGCCGATGAGAAGATTACCAAAATTGACATCCAGAAAACCTATGGTTCGGAAGATTTCGGCAATGGGCAGTATTTCCGGTACTGGCAGGGTGTTAACTATCTGAATGAAGCACTGTCGGAAACGGTTTCGGTCGAGCGCGAAGGCGAGGCTGCACCCGAAGGCCCGTTCAATATGCTGTTTGAGGCGGACCATGAGCTGACCACTTATGAAGTGCTGCGCCTGTTGGCTTACCGCGGTGAAGGTACGGAATATGCGGCGGATAACAATCCGGAGAATAATCCGAACGGCACGGCCATCGGCAACGAGCGTCAGGCAGAATGCCACATTTTTGAGATTCGCAGCGATATGCCGGAAGCATTGGCGACTGTGCAGTGGCAGGCTATGTCCCGCGCGGAATTCTCGGTTTATCTGCCGTATTACAGCAATCTGCTGACCGATACGTCGGAGATTTTCCAGACCGAGTACAGTACGGATGCAGAAAATATTGAAGAAGTGCTGGACGATGCGGATTTTCCGGCGGAAACCTCGGCTTACTGGGTATTTACCGCCATCAACGACCTGTGTGATAACGACCGCGCACGTTACGGAACAAATGTCAAGCTGTATTGGGAAAAATACCAGAAAGCACTCATTGAGCAGCAGGCTGCGGTAGATGAAGAGATGGAACGCATTTATGCGGAAAGCCCGGAGCAGGCTGAGAAGACGGCGACAGCATTGGGGAAAGCGGTTTCGGAAGAGGCGTTTGCAAACGCCAAGAGCATCCTGACCGAGCTGCGTGCTTTCATCGCGCAGGACAAGGCGGGTGAGCTGACCAAGGACGATGTGTTTACCCCCACAGTTTTGACTGAGAACAAGATGCCGACCTACTCCATCGATATGGCAGCCGAAGAGGAGACAGGCTTTGACGACGTTGCATCTTCTGCGTGGTATGCCGACGCGGTAGAGTATGTGGTCAGCAACGGTGTGATGAACGGTACGGGAGATACCACGTTTGAGCCGGATGTGGCGCTGTCTCGCAGCATGATGGTACAGGTGCTGTACAACATCGAGAATAAGCCTGCGGCTTCGGATGCTGCCTTTATCGATGTGGCGGATAGCGCATGGTATGCGGATGCGGTTGCATGGGCGGCAGAAAATAAGATTGTCAATGGTGTAGAGGAAAATCAATTTGCGCCGGATGAAAATATCACTCGCGAGCAGATGGCAGCCATTCTGTATCGCTATGCCCAATACAAGGGGCAGGATGTTTCGGCCCGTGCAGATATGAGCGCCTATACGGATTTTGCCGAAATTTCCAGCTATGCCGAGCCGATGCTTGCATGGGCAGTATCGGAAGGTCTGATAACCGGCAGCAGCGATACAACCCTCAGCCCTGCGGGCAATGCCACCCGTGCGGAAGTAGCGGTTGTTTTGATGCGTTACTTACAGCAGATTTCCTGATTCTTTTCGTAGTAAAACAAGCCAAGCCGGGCAGCGATATGCTGCTCGGCTTGGTTTTTCTGTTTTGTCTTTTGTCCGGCGATAGGGTTTCTGATATTTTGCGGCAGTGCCATGGAATGTGCAGCAGGAAAAGACAGATTTTTCTGAGCAAAGAACCTGCACAATGGATTTGAAAAGCCTCATGCCGCAGCAAACGCGACGGCATGAGGCTTGGAGGGAAGGGGTGTCTACGGGTGATGGGAGGATTGTTGCTTTTCAGCTTCCTGTTGGGCTTGTTCGTCAGCCCGTTTGACAACATGGATGCCAATGGTGAGAAATACAGCGGAAGCGATTGCAGCTGTCAGCACAAATCCATCCTGCAAAGTGAACAGGAATCGGTCGGCCAGCATCACGGTGACAATCAGTATGCTGCCAAAAGCCTCCAGTTGAAGGCCGCGCTGTCTGGATAACATGAGAACTGCTCCTTTCCGGTATGTTATTGCACACCCATGGCGGTAAGAATGATGCGCATGATAACAAGGCTGATTGCTGCATCCAGCAGGCAGATACCGATAAGAAGAGGATGCCATTTCTTGTTTGAACCGGTGACCAGTACAATACGGGCATAGTGGCCGATCAGGGTGCCCATCAGAATACAGGCGGGCAGCATCATGGAGGCTTGGCCCAGCGTCAACGCGCCGGCCTGATACATGGAAGCGGCGGTCGCGCAGCCGGAGGCCTTTGCGAAGAACGCGGAAATCAGTACCGCAAAGGCTTCACCGGGCAGACCGAACAGTCCCATGACAGGGGCCATCACAGTGCCGAGCAGATCCATCAGACCGGTTTCCTGCAAAATATAAACCAGCACATAGCCGAGAATCATAGCCGGTGTGATGTTTTCAATGCCGACTTTAAAGCCTTTGGCACAGCCCTTGAGAAAAGTATCGACGATAGACGGCTTCTTCACCGCGGCTGGAGCCGCCGGAGCGGATGGCTGCGTGACAGATGCCGTTTTAACTTCTGCACTCATTTGGTTATCCTCCCTTTAAGCCTTTTTTCTTTTGGCATGCAGCACCAGACGAACGATATTGGCGCCGATCAGCTTACACACAAACATGATAACGATACAGGGTCCAAGCGCAACCGGACAAATGGCAACCAGCGGTGCGCCGCCGGTGATGGTATTGTTGATACACGCGGAACCGGCATATTGATAGGCCACAAAAATGGTTCGCTCATCGTCGGTAATTTCGCCGTTTTCATATAGTTCACGGGTCATGACGGCAGCTACATCCGAGCCGGTAAAGCTGGAGATAAACGCAATGCCGCATTTGCCGGGGATTCCCATGAGAGGGCGCAGCAGTGGACGGAATACAATATCGGATGCCTTGAAAGCACCAAGCTGTTCAAATACGCCCAGCAGGCCGCAGAAGAACATGACGGCGGGGATAAGGTTGAAGCCGGCCATAAAACCATCCTTGGCACCCGTACCGCCCGAACCAATCAAGTTTGCGCCGGTGTCGCCGATCTGGCCAAATGAGCCGGAAAGGTTGGTGAAGTCCAGCACTTTGAGCGGGCCGTCCACTGTGCGGAATGCACCCGATAGAACAAGAATCAGGACAACTAGCGCAACCCATGCGCCGATACCGATTTTTTCCGAGACCATCCCAAACTTTGTGTAAACCTCCGATGTGGTGTAGAATAGGAGCACCACATTGGAGGATTTTTGTAATGGCTAGAAAGAATCGTACCCCAGAAGAAAACGCACGTCGGGAAAAAATCAGAGAACTGCTGCAGATGGCGAACATAGGCAGCATGGAGGACATCCAGAGCCTGTTCAAGGAAACCATTGCCGAGTTCATGGAAAACGG
>NZ_JBQKJR010000029.1:0-40630 GCF_052117165.1 Agathobaculum sp. LCP25S3_E8 | reverse complement strand
ATAGTCCCACACATTCCAGCCGAGCCAGCGGTTGACCACCAGCCCCACCAGCAGCTCCAGCACAGTCACGATCATTGCGCCCTCCAGCATTTGCAGCCACAGCGGCGGGTGGTCTTGCCATTCGTCCAGCAGGCCGATGAGCACGAAGCACACCCCGCCCAGCACGCCCATGCTCCAATGGGTGTACCCGCGCCAGAGGGTTTCAATGCCCATGTACACCACGCCGCCGATCACGGCAAGCACGATATGTAACAGCAGTTTTTTCACATGACAGCCCCCGTTTCCGCTACCGCGCCCGCCTGCGTCAGAATCTCCTGCATGTGCGCCGCGAGATCGCCCGGCAGCTCTGCACCGTAGGTGATGCCCGCCAGCTCCACAGCATCTGCGCGCCGAATCCAGTCAAACAGGTGGTTGCAGTAGGTCGTGTGGTAAATGATATGCGCAATACTGGCCTGCGAAATCGCATTGATTTCCGCCGCCGTAAAAATCCGGCACATCTTGCCGTCCGCGTGGTACGGATAAGCCGCCGCACCCTTGTCTACCGCGTTTTTCGCCGTGGTCAGGTTGATCTGGTCTTTCTCGGTCAGCGAGAAATGCTCTGTGCCCTGCGTGGTCTCCACGTCCATGCCCGCATAGATGGCGGCTTCGCTCGCCGCAGATATTTCTGCGTGCTTTGCTGCGCGCTTTTCCTCCAGCGATACCGGATCAGGGTGCTCGGCCTCCCATGCAGCCTGCTCTTCGGCGGTCGCGCTTTCGACCCATGTTTCCGCTTCCTCGTCCCAGCGGGCACGGACAAAACCTATGCTGCCCGCGTGCAGGCGCTTGTCAGGCGGCGCGGCGTCTATCAGGCGGTCGCCCTCGGCCAGCTTGTAGCCGAGCACCGCCTCTTTGGTTTCTCCATCCGCGCCCTGTTCGGTCTGCACGGTGACAAAGGCGCGATACAAACCGCCTGCATCAACAACACAGCAGTCTTTCAGTGTTGCGTTTTGCATTTATGAACCTCCTCCCGCCACAAACGACGTATCGAACCAGCACTGCGACGCAACCGCAAACGGGTGTGCCCAAACTGTACCGTCCGTGTGAATATCAATGTACGCGACTCCGGCATTTGTCACCGCGGGGCGACGGCGCTGAGCAGCCGGACTGACATCTGCTGGCAGCGTGCCGATCTGCGTATCTTGATTTGCTGGTAGCGTGCCGGACACGCCGCCCGCGAGAAAGACCGCACTCTCCTGCGTCACGAAAAAGGTGCAGTCGCCGTTTGCCGTGAACCCAGATTGTAGGGTAAGGTTGCGCTCCTGTGGTGGTGTGGCGGTGGGAATCCGTGTCCACCCAGTCCATTCCCCTTCATAATTCATAATGTTGATATAAGGAAGCACCACAGTTGAACTTGGATATACACTGATCACCTTATAATTGCCAATCAGTCCTGTCTTGTTTTCAGCAGCAATCACATCAATTTCGTAATGCCATGTTGTGACCGGCAGGTTCATCGAATTTGCCGTATCTTCATCAGAAACGCCATCCACACAATATCTCCCCGGGGCAAGGGTCAGAATATTGGTTCCAAGTGGCACCAGTTCTCCTGCGCGCGATACCCTATTCGCCAGCTCCGCTGCGACGGTTGTCTCCGTCCAGTGTGTCGCGTTCCACGGCTCGCCGCTCTCGATGGGCGTGCTGCACTTATGCAGCTTGCCGCCGTGCGTGCAGTAGTCGCCCACGACGTAGCTGCCCTCCGGGTCGTATGCCGCAGCCGCCGCGACGGCCAGCAGTGCTCCAAGCGCATCGATCGCATCTTGCACGGTTGTTGCACCAGTACCGCCCTGCCCAATCGGCACCGCACCGTTTTCACCCAGGCCCGCGACGCCGCCCGGCTGGCCCACCATCCCGATGCTCACCAGCCCCACCGGGTCGAGCGTCACCGTGACTTCGCTCGCGTTGCCGAACTGGAACACGAACGCCCATTCAATAACAAATCCCGGGCTTTCCGTTTGACTTGGCACTGCGTCGCCAACCTCGTCCTGCACGATTGCATACAGAATTTCGCCATTATCCGGATCATCTGCAAAGAACCCCAGTTGCTGCATCATATATCCGGTTTCTAAGCCAATATTATTCAGCATGACTGGCACTTTGATTTTTGCGCCGTCCAAAACATTCGGTGGCTGAAACGTCAGTGTCTGCTTTTCATTCGCAAGTGCGGTTTGGTTTGCTAAAACAGACGGATCCACCGTCCCTGTACCAGCTGCAACGCGCAAAAAGCCAAGCGTCTGCCCATCTACTAATTTTGCTTGCAATGCCAAACCAACCTCTGTAACTACCGCATTTGTCCAGCTCATAGATTCACCTCAACTGTCGGATATGCTTTTCTTTCTGTTCCTGCTAACGCGAGATAAGTATTTGCCAACGTATCCCGCTGCAGCGCCACATAAATGATATAAATCAGATGTGCGGGTTTTGCTTCGTCGATCGCTTGTTTCGCTCGGTCTATCGTATCCGAGTTGGCACGCAACACCACGGCAAATGTGTTCTTTGCCACGTTCTCAATAACTTCGCATGGTACACCAGCCGCTGAGGACGCATATTCAGCCAATTTCGCCGGATTCACCGGCGGAATATACTTCATCTTTGAAACCAGATTTGCCTGTCGCTGCGCATCCGTCCAAGCTGGATCTGGCGTGACACCATACTCCTGCTCCCAGATGGGCAATGACCATGTTGCCGTTTGCGGTATGGTCTGATCTCTGAGAGAATCGACAAAACTTGCAATCGCATCCAGCGGCTTGCCAATCGCTTGGAACATCCACAGCGCAACATACCCGTTCCCATAGATCGGAGCGACAAAGTCAATGATCCGCTGTGCAGTCTGACTTTTCAAAATCTCATCCATCAGCTCTGTGCGGTACCTCAAGTCACCACCCCCTGTGTGAGCAGCACACTATCACTCGTCACCTGAGGAAGCTGTGTATTGGTGATGCTGATATTTGTCGTGCCACTGTTCAAGGTAAGCGCGTCATAGTCATACACACCTGGTATTCCGGCAAGGATCTTTCCAATCTGCGTATAGCGCACTTCCCCATCTGAACGAGCGGTGTCCAGATATGCTTGCACCGCTTCGATGAACGCAGTCTTGATTGCGTCTAAACTTGACCCTGTACCCACTTCCACAGTGGCCGAGATGGAAAGCTCGGTAATCGTTGGCGGGATCACACTCAGCTTCACATTCGGGGCAGTCAACCGCAATTCTGGGTCTGCGGGTGACATGATGTAGTCATAGACGTTTTGGCATATTTCCTCATTGGCGGGATCCCCATTGCTATCCGTGATGACCAATGTCACCAGTCCGCTATCATCCTGCGCAGGAATCACCGTCACGCCGCCGACACCGGGAACTTCCAACGACCATCGCTTGTAATCAGCCACAGAACCGACATACGACACGCTTTGGCTCTGATCAAGTGAAACGATACGAGCCCTAAGGCTGTCGTCATCTTCCTCCTCCGTGCCTCCTGTGATTGCCTCTGGGTTTGTAACAGCTGTTACACCAGATAGCTGCGATAGTTTGAAAATCACCGTTCCGGCAATCACGTTTCCGGCAGTTCCTGTCTGCGTGCATTTCACTGGTACCTCTGTTGTCCCTTCAGGAAGATTGAACTTACCCTGCGTAGTTTCAAATACAACAGACGGCTGTCCGTCCACGGATGCAGTTGAGAATTGAGAGCCTTCCGGGATATTGGTATTTTTCGTCACGGTAAGCTGCAATGTTCCAGAAGACGCTGTCGCCGGGCGGCGCGATATTCCGCGCATTTGTGCATGATAATCCAGCCATTCCCCATAAGCATACATGGGAAAAATCAGTTTGATGATCTCCGGCAGCGTCTGCTGGCAAAGCTCCGAAGCAATCATGGCGGTAGGCCGTGTATAGTTATATGGATGCTGACCCTGACTTTTGTCGATATCACTCGGCATGGAATCCAGCATTTGCGTATGGATTTCATCGGTTGATTTGTTTTGTAGAAACTCAGGCAATTCCATTTAGTAGTCACCTCCCGGAAGTGGAACGCGGATGTTGATGGTCACATCATCAATGCCGACGATTGTGACGTCTGCCAGAACAGCATCCGGCGCGGTCCATTCATAGGAAATATCCTGCACATACGAAGTCCTTCCATAAGGGTCCGCGGTCAGTGCTTCCGTTATTTGCCGCGTCAACATTGATTCAGCTTCTTCCCGAGTGCTGCATTTGAAAACCGTATCGAATTCAATGCCGAAGTCCGTAGTGTAGGCCGCGTGATTGTACCGGTCCGTCAAGAGACAGGTTTTGCACCATGCCTCCCACGCATCTACGCCGGAATTGCTTTCAATCTGCTGTGCTCCGTTTCTGATGAAGTCTCCCTGCTCAAAGTCGAAGTCCGCCGACGGCTTATAGCCAATCGGCTGAGGCATCAGTAGGTCAGCAGCCGTTGACAATTCATTTTCATATCCAACCGGAAACAAATTAGGCATTTAACCACCCACCTTGCTTATGACGACGTATTCGCCCTCGGTATGCAAAACGAGAACGTGATCCCCAGGCATAAGAGAAATGGATGCAATGTACTGACCCTGCGGCACCTGTCCAGAGATGCCGTCCAGCGTGAGGTTCATTGCTCCATCTACTTGCCCGAATAGTGAACTGGGCGGACTCCTATTTGCTTTTGCAACGCCTTTCGAGCGATTGTCCAGAATATCGAAAAGAAGTTCGATATTGTTCATCTGTATCACCTCAATACTCGCAAGTAAGCGTCATCTTCTTGCTGTCGCTTTTGATTTTTCTCTGGACGCCAAGCACAATAAAATCGGAATTCATGTCTCCTGCCACTACCTTCACCTTGTCCCCTTTTCGAATCCAAGGGATGTCCACAGCTTCCACCTCGAATTTCTTTTTTGGCGCACCGTTTTCAGAAATTTCGGTATTCGCCTCTTTCTTTGCCGCATCCAGACTTTTGTCAGAATCCTTTTGCCGTATTTTCTGCAAAGTGCCGTATTCATTGGTCTTTCCGGTCACGACCGCAGCAGTATTGCTTGTTCCACTGTCATCTGCGGCGCCCATGATCTTGATTTTTGTTATAACTCCCGACATTGAAACGCGACTGTTTGTCGATATGACCCGTTCATTTTGATGCAGCGTATACACCGTATCGTTCTGGCCAACCGGCGCAATATCGATAATATCCTCACGCGACCGCATGACGAACCGGATGCCTTTTTGCCTTTTGACTTCTCCCAACAAGTCATTCAGAAAAATATCCGAAAGCGTTCCCTGCAGCGTCAGCTTGTCGTGTGTAATGCTGTCATAGGTGTAATTTTGTTTTACACCCCAATCCGCGCAGAGCGACGACGTAACCTGTGATGTGCTTTGCCCTTTCGCAAAGAATTTGCTTTCCTCAGATTCTTGAAAGAAAATCAGATTATCATAACAGGTTGCCGAAAGGATCTTTTCCAGATCGCTGGAATATTCAATTTCCCAAATGAAGCCGCGAAACACCTCTTTCGGACTGTTGCCATCATTGGCATACAGGTACATCCGATCCATAACGTCGATTGCTTCATTGAGATATGCAGACCCGTTCGGGGCATTAAAAAAGGACACCGTCACGCGCTGCGCGACTTGTCCTTCTTCCTCTGCCGTCTCCACACCAGTCATGATGCTGGTAATGTTGTACCGCGCACCCGACTTTGTCACAATCACTGCGCTGTATTCAGGATTATCTCTGCTCGCCATATTCCACCACCTTTCGAAAATGGGTATAAGAAAACCACCCTACTTTGTAAGGTGGTTCCCGTATTCGGATTGCTTATGCTGTTTCTCCATTCAAAATAGAGCGCAGCACAGGAACGACTTTTTCATAGTATCGGAAAGTCGGCACTTCTTTTGCGATGCCTTTTGCCTTGTCATTGTACCATGCACCGTATTCATCCGTTTTGAGATTATGTCGGTTCGTCAGGATGCCAACCTTATTAGAACTGATACCAAGCATTTCTCCAATCTCGGTCGCGGAATAGGTGCGCTCCTTGATTTCGGGCAACGGCAGAAGAAACTCTCCCGTCAGTTCTTTCGTCGCATGCGCTTGCAACACCTGTCGGTATGTTCCCTGATATTCCTCGGCAAGCCGCTCTAAAATCTGTGCCTTTCGGATGCGAACATTCTGCATCCGAGTTTCTGCCATCATGCGCTGATAGTCCGTCATGCTGACAATCTTTACCTCACCGCGTCGTAATGCCTTGAGAATGCCACGAATCCATGCACGGAACTCGCGCGCCTTTGGCTGCTTGGAAAGCATTGTCACTTCGTAAATACCATCCTCGGTGAAAATGAGGGTTTCGTATTGTTTTCCATCAGTAGCCGACAATCTGTCGGTAACTGAAAATTGTTCCTCTGTGAGATATGGATTACGCTTAACAATCTTTTCAATCGCATCACGTCCTGCATACCCAAGACACGCCGCTAACTGGCCGATTGTCATAAACATTTCTTTTCCGTTAGAATAGATATCGGCTTCGATCTCCCCGAAATGCTCTGCCTTGACTAAAGTTAGCTTGTTCATGCGAACACCTCTTGGGCAAGCTGCATTGCGTAACGGTAGCCGATAAGAAAACCCATTCCCTCTGCTTTTGCCTGCCAATGTGAAATCGCATCCTCCATGGCATAAATATCGCCACCATCCATCAGCTTCTGGATATCCGAGCGCGGCGTGCTCAATTCGCTTTTGTACAAGCTATACAAATCATCGTTTTTTTCTGTTTGTTTCAGTGCATCCAGATAGTGGTTTTCAATGAGTTTCGGGTATTTCATGATTTACCTCCTGATGATGTAATTGACCAACAGCAAGGTACAGTGCTATAATATTTATACCTCCACTTGTTGGTGGGTTATAGAGGTTTCGGTATAGACTTTTCCGGGTCGCCGAAACCTTTATTTTTTGTCAGTATCCAACTTTTTTATCCCTCTTCTAACAGCTTCGCCACGCTCTATATGCTCCTGCTTACAGTATCGCTCAAGCGTTTCCTGAGATTCCGCATCCAGCCTAACGGTTATCTTATATGGTTTGGGATTATCCGTCGGTCTACCGGTTCTTGGAGACATCTCGTTTCCTCCTTTCTTTTGTCTTCCATAAATATTATAACTTATGTCTTCCAAAAGTCAAGGAAAATTTTGCAATTTTCACCCCAGTGCTGTATAATCTGCGTAGAAAGATAAGGGGGAGATAGCATGGGATTAGGGGATTTTTTCAAGTCTTCTGAGAACAAAGATTTAAAAGCGACAATTGAGCAATTGGAAGCTAAAAACAGGATTCTTACACAAGAAAACCATGAAATCAGCGCCAAAGTAGCTGAATTGGAAAGCTTACTCACTCCAGAACATAAGGAACTTGAATCTATCCAAGCTGCCATCGAAACAGCCAACACGGTTCTTGCTAATTTACAGCAAAGTATAGATAAGGCATCTAACCGTCTTAAACAAGAAGAGGCCGAATTGCAAAATCGCGTTACTGAAAAAGCAAAAGAATTGCAAGAGCTTGAAAAGCGCATTATTCGATGCGATGAAGATTTCACGCTTCAAAGTTTCGGTTTGTATGAGCCTACCTATGCATTTGCTCATTCCGAACGATATAAACAGCGTCTTTCAGAAATACGCGATTCTCAAAAGAAAATGATAAAGGATGGCACAGCTGCAACAGGAGCTACTAACTGGACTGTTAATGGCAGCAAATCTGATGGCAAGAAAATGGTTAAAGATATGCAGAAATTATTACTGCGTGCCTTTAATAGCGAATGTGATGAAGCCATTTCCAAGGTAAAATTCAACACATTTGAAACTGCGCAAAAGAGAATCACTGCTTCTAAAGATGCGATTTCCAAGTTGGGGCGCACCATGAACGTCTCCATCGAACCTGCATATTATTTGCTTAAAATTGATGAACTCCGACTTGCTCTTGAGTACCAGATCAAAAAGCAGGAAGAAAAAGAAGAGCAGAAACGAATCCGTGAAGAACTGCGAGAACAGGCTAAACTGCAAAAAGAAATTGAAGAAGCGCGCCGTACTATTAAGAAAGAGCAAAAACATTATCAAAATGCACTTTGCTCTATCCAGAAAAAAATCGAAAGTTCCGATATTTCTGAACAAGATGCGCTTCAGCGGAAAAAACTCGAAATTGAGGAGCATCTTTCCAAATTAGAACAATCTTTAAAAGATGTTGACTACCGAGAAGCCAATCAGAAGGCTGGATATGTTTATATCATATCCAACATCGGTTCTTTCGGAGAAAATATCTATAAAATAGGAATGACCCGCCGACTTGATCCGATGGAGCGCGTCGATGAATTAGGTGATGCGTCTGTTCCATTTAATTTTGATGTTCACGCAATGATATTTTCAGAAGATGCACCAAAGCTTGAAGCTGCGTTGCATCGCGCTTTCGAGAACAAAAAGCTTAATATGGTAAATACGCGCAGAGAATTTTTCAATGTATCGTTACAGGATATTGAACGCGTTGTTAAGGATAACTACGATAAAACCGTTGATTTCACGATAACACCTCCCGCCCAGCAATATAGAGAATCCTTACTGATACTTCAACAAATGAATGCGTCTTCTAAAGAAGGGTGATTTGAAATGTTCCATCCTCATCCGGATATTGCCCCTCTGCTCTGGTATGGAGATGGTCCGAACAAGAACTGGGATGACCCGGACTATCCGGCTGACCCTCCCAATCTTGGCGGGCATACACACGAAGTGGCACATGCAATATTTGATTTGGACGACGGCAGTCGTATGATCTGGGAATTCCACGATAATACGCGCGAGCCAAGCGCCATATTTTCTTCGTTGCCTGTTTATCAGGAGCAAGACGTGCCGCCTATACCGGGATACCCACGCTGGAGCAAGCTATCGCCCGGTCAGCGCTGGAATTATCTTCGATACTTGGAAGATCCATTCCGTCCTGTTGAGATCGGGTATGCGTTTCTTCTCTATTATGGTTTGGAACGTCATCTCTATCTGGGAGACTATTCAGCAGCGGTCCCTTTAATCTTTCGCCTACGCAATATTCTTGACCATCCATCGCTCTGGTACTATTCTTCAAATGCACTATTGATTGCTGCGTATCGTCACGGTGATCGCGAGACCATACACCACGTTCTGAATGATTATGTCACTCACAAAGGCGATTTCAACCTATGTGTTATGGCACGCACCAGCATAAACCAACCGTTATCCGCGCACGAACTTATTATGTATCATGGAAAATTCGGCTTCCGCAACACACGATACCTGCGCACCCAGCCAGAAGCGTTTGAACGCGAACTAAAAGCATATCTGCACCAGAAATATGGTGTGGACGGTCTTCCATTCAGTGGATCACCTGCTGATCTACCGCAGGCTTGGGTGCCAGCCGCCGCCAATTGGACGATGTTCGGGCGGTGGTGCTTCCTCCCCGACTTTACTCAGGCCAAGGATTATATCGCCGCTGGAAACATCGCTTTGCAAACGGCACACAATCGAATCAAGGAATACTCCGAACCGCCCCGCTGAGGGCGGTTTTTTATTTCCTGATGGTCAGTGTCGTACCAGAAATAATGATCCTACCGTCTTGGCTCGAGAAGTTTCCCGCCTGTTTCGCCGCCTGCTCTATGGCGGTCTTATTCAGTTCATACAACACGCTCCACTGCGCACCGCTGCCGAGAAACCGCTCTGCTATCGCCCATAGCGTATCACCAGCTTTTATGGTATACGTTTTTTGAGAAGAATCCGTCTCCGACCGCGTAATTGTTCCTTTGGAGTCCTGCGCTGCCTGCACGTTGCCAGATGACTGCGTCGATGCTTGCTGATCGATTGACAGTGTGCGAGCGTCAACAAATTTGATCGTATAATCATAGTCGCCAAACGCACCCTCATAATCGACAGCGTAATCTTCCAGATATACATCGTGATTGATTGGCGTGCCGGTTACCAGCAGATGCAAAGGCGTGCCGTTATTTCTCCACGAGCTCCATATCTGCTGATACCACAACGGATCCTGCCAAGTTCCGCGCTGTAAAGGATTGTCTTTTCTACCCTCCCCCGGCAGAATGCTTTTCCATGAATAGCTGTGTATATTGACACCGGACGGTACATAAACTTCGCCTGCTTTCAAGATTTCGTATTTGGCAAATCTTGTCCCGTTTGAATCGAATGTGATGGATTCCGGTATCCATGGGATACGCATAGAACGATTTCCCGTCTTTTCTGCAATATAAATATCGGTATCCATTTACGCCCTCCTCGGAGAGTTCTGTGCTCGCGCCCGTGCGACCTTCACGAACTCACCAGCAATCACATCCGCAGCTTCTGCAGCACGTGCGCGTAGCTCCTCAATGATATCGCCGTTTGATCCGTTGATTTGCAATACAATGTCGCCAAAAGTCATGGTCACACTGTTGTCCACATCTCCGGTTGCATCCATTTCCGGCAAAGCATATCGTGACGCACCGACAGCCTTATCCTCGTCACCCGCAATACCTCCATTGAAGAAACCCGGAATCCCAAGCATATGTCCTGCGCGCTCCCAAAGGTCGACACCACGATCTCTGCGATGAGAGCCGAGAGGAATGACCATTTCAGGCGTCCCCTCTTCTGCCAAGGAATACAGTCCATATCTGCTGACCATACCGCCAGCAGCTTCTGCACCAAGTGTTGTTTTAAAAACATTAGAAACAGCGTCAACTGTATATTTTGCAGATACCGTGACATTGGGTGAAACGGTTAAGTTATTTGGCGTCAAAAGCGCACTGTTAAAACCGGATGTACTGTACATATAACTTGGCTTGACCAAAACAGATGGAACTGAAATAACATTTTTTCCATCTCCAAGCTGTGTTGTATCAAGTTCATTATTTTCGTACAGAAAATCAGGAATAACAGTTGTTCCTACATGCGCGGTCGTGGTCTTTCCAGAAAGCGCAGCCCTTATTTGCGCACTCGGATCAATCGGATTAACTTTTACAGTTGGGTCAATCTCTGCCAGAATATCAGTTGTCAGAGCAAAACCATCCAGATACTTTTGAAACTCATTCGTTCCACCAGCTAAAGCCGTATAAAAATCCACATTGGCCAGATAATCGGTAATGCTTTGCGGAATGGCCTTCCCGGCTGCAGCGAAACCCTCGGCTATGCTCTCGATCTGTGCTGTGGTTGGCTTGAGCCTGTTAAGCATCGAAGTCAAAGACTGGGAAACGGACGGGTCCGACGCCGCTTCCCGCATCGCTGTGATCATACTCCCGGTTAGGCCATCACGGAAAGCAGATGACACATTATTACCTGCTAATTTCGCAATAGATGGAGCGGTATACGCCAGGGCGTCTGTCGCTCGTCCTGCCGCATTTGACAAGTACTCTAAATTGCCACCTTGGCGTGACAGTCCCATCAATTCCGCAGCCTTATCCGCTGAGTTTTTTGCGCGGCTTGCATCGAACTGATCTGAAAGATACTGACCGGCAGAGTCTCCTGTGAGCAAAGCCGCCCCGCTTCCTAACAGTGCTCCGACTTTTGCTCCCGCCAGAGTACCAAGCCCGGGTATCGGTATTAGTGTTCCGAGTAGCGCGCCTATGGCCGCACCACCGGCGGTCATCGCTACCTTCGTTCCGCCTTTCCAATACGCATCTTCGCGTTGTTTTCCGTCTGTATTCCATCCTTTATAAATATCCATCCCAGCACTTAGAAGACTTGCTCCTGTTGCCAGAGCGCTTGCTCCTGTTAGGAGCTTGCCTCCAAACGCTGCAAGCCCGCCTGTTCCTCCAGCTCCTGCTGGAATCTGCGGCGTCCCGCCAACACCAGCCCCTGGTATGCCGCCAGTTGCACCATTTACATTCACAACGCCAGCTGTCACTGTCATTGTACCGACAGCAGAAGCACCGCTGCCTGCGCCGCCGCCGAGGTTGAACAGTCCTTTCACAGTCTGCACACCCTTCGAGATGCCCAATGCGCCAAGCAGCGTCGTGATGAGCGGATGTTTTTCAGCAAACTGCCCGATGCCATCGATGATACCATCGCCAAGCCATCCGGCAAAATTCTTTCCCGCGTCAACGACCATTTGCTTACCGCTTTCGTCCCACCATTCAGAGAAGGGCTGTGCAATCATTTCGTCCCACAATATATTGATTTTTCCGCCTATTGTAGCATTTTGGAAATCAATATCAGTAATAATTCCTCGCAGTTTTTCGGAAATCCCAATAACCGAATTCGAAAATCCGGTTGCAACATCTTTTCCAAAATCTTTTAGGGCATTCCCGAATTGATCAAGTTCAGTCTGATTTTCTCCCAATAAATCCTGAAAATATTCAAGACCCGGCCGCAGCCCTTCGGAAAGCCCCTCACCCCAGTCACGCACAACACTGGATGAAAGCGCATCGCCGATCTGTCCCAGCATACCACCAACAGTCTCATTTGCAAACTCATTTGCAATGCCGTCAAATTCTTTCATACCAGCCATGATGCCGGTCAAGGCCTGATCCACTCCAATTTGTCCAGCCTCTACCATTTTTAGCATCTGACCTTCACTTACACCCAGATAGTCCGCAATGTACTTCTGCGCCGCAACGCCAGCTTCATTCATTTGCTGCAACTCTTCGGCATAAACGCGCCCCTTGAGCTGCATTTGACCAAGCGCACGAATAACACTATTGATACCTTCCTCATATGTGCCGGTCGCTGCCGCCCAGTCGCCAATTGTTCCGAGATCGGGCAAAACATCGCCTACATCCCAGCCCATATTCAGCATCTGTTTTGCAGATCCAATAATCTGCGAAGAATTAAACGGTGTTTGCAGATTGAACGCGTCAATTTGATTCATGAATTTCTGAGCGGCTGCATCGCTTCCAAGCTGTTTTGAAAAGGCAAGCTGCGCCTGTTTGTATTGGTCGAATTGCTGTATTGGTTTTATGGCACCGTAATTCACAGCGGCACCAGTTGCCACACCGGCAATCAGCGCTTGCACACTGGTTAAGGCGCTCAATATTCCGCGGATTGGTCTGGTGGCATAGTCAGAGATCTTAACCGTCGCCGTAAAGGTTTTTCCGGAAATCTTTGCACCAACAGAACTGACCTTATTTAGCGTGGCAGTCGCCTTATCCAGCGCCTTTACTGTCACCATAACACCGGACTTCGCTTTGCTCGCAAACCGGTTCAGCTTTTGCATCAGCTTATCCACCTTGGATGTGCTGACCTTAGGATCAAACTTCGTCTTGCCGCTCTTTTTAACGGCGGCTTCCGTTTTCTTGGCCTGATCCTCCAGTTTTTCCAGTGCATCATCCGCTTTCTTCGCACCAGCGGACAACTGGTCATCAAAACGAGCGGTAACATCAATAATATGCCTGTCCATCTGTCAACCGCCTTTCTTCTTTTTGGTAATAAAATCCCTTATCTTGACCGGTGTATCTCCTTCATCCAGTGCGATTGTGGTGGATGCCATGATAAAAGCCAATTCGCCGGGCAGAGAAGGCTCGGCCATAGACCGAAGCCCTATCGCAACGCCCGGCATAATACCTTGATTCTGGAAACAGACATGGAGCTTATACCCCAGATCTGTTTCCTGTATTACTTTTTTGCCGTATCCTCGTCGGAAAGTTCGTCCTCGTCTTCTTCATCCACATCGGAAATCTCTCCGATCCGGTTGATGAGTGCCCCCTTCTCGCCAGCAGTCAGCAGTACATCAATGGATTCCACCGGAAGTGCAAGGCTGAACTTCTCGCGGATGTCCTTATTGCCCCATACCTTGGACTGATCTTCCTCGACCGTTGCGAGATAAATCACCCACGAATTATAGAGCGCGTCATTGAACAACTTTTCAATTTGCGGCAGCTTCTTGTTTACCGGATTCGGCATATAGGTGGTAGCCTTTTTGCGTGCCGTCTGAAAATCATCGTTTCCGAGCGGATGAATACGAACGCGGAACAGCAGTTTGCCGTTCCGGCGAATCTCCTCTTCGCTGACCGCGCTGCTCGACGTGCGATAATCCGCAGCCTCCAACAGGCCTTTTACCAGATCATATTCTTCCTGCTGACGCATTTCCTTTTCCATCATATCCATTCTCCTTAACCTGCGTATTCATAGGTGGCTGCAATCTGCTGAATCAGCTGCGGGATCTGGTTGAGCGAGAAGTTCATCTCACGTTCCACAACCTCGCCCGGGGTGAGGTTCTGAATGCCAAACGTGCCGTTCGGAACTGCATTATTGAACGCAATGCGTTCCTGCTGCCCATCCGGTTTTTCCGCAAGGCCCTGGAAATTGTATGTCGGGATTGCGCCTTTCGCAATGGACTCCAGCAGCGGCGCCAGAAGCAAATCGTCACGAATAACCATCTCAGTGAATGTGAGGTCAAAGGTAACGCCCGTCGGAATGCGATGCACAAGGATAGAGCCAACCGGCTGCCGCTCTGTCGTGTTGACGTTCATATTGACGGTATAAGTGTTGATTTCTGCCAGAAACACATTCACGTCTCCGGCTTCCACAAACAACTTTCCGTCCTTGCCGGTCATGAGCTCTGTCGTGTTGAGTGTGTTATTTTTAGCCATGCCTTATTTCCCTCCTCAGTTCGGCGAGTAACGGAAGCGGTAATGCAGATAAATCTTTTCCAGACTATCCGCATCGTCCACATCAATCAGGAACCATGCGCTATCCCCGCCATACGGCAGGTTCGGGTCGGTCGTGAATGTGCCGCCCGGCAGCAGCTTTCCTTCATTGGCCATAGTATCAATGACGCGCTGCGCCGTCTGGATCACATCGCCAATGCCATCTGCATCACAGTTGATCTTACCGACCTTGGGTTCCAGCGCCAGATCGATACGATAGAACAGCTCGAAGCGTGTTTTGACGCGGCGGATTTTCTTCCAGCCTTCGTCTTGATCTGCATTAGGTGTCACAAGCGTATTGATACCGCTGTCATACCATACCTGCCCGCTCTTGGACATGCTGAGCAGCAACATACCGCTGGTGATTGCATCCGAATACTGCGCGTTGGTCAAGGTTTCGGTCGGCTCGGTCGCACCGGAAATCACAGAATGAACGATGCTTGCATTCGCAGGTGTGGACGCGATCACGCCCGCCGTGTAGCAAATCGCCAGTGCGCCTTCATAGATCGCCGCAGGGGTCTTATAGCCATTCCCCAGATAAACAACCATGTCCGAATTGAACGCCTTTGCATGCTGCATTCTGGTCGCAAGCTCGACACTTGTTTTCTCGCCCACGACTCCGATTGCCATTTTCCCGTTCGGGTATGCGTTTTGCAGATAGGTTGCCAGCAGAAGTGACTTAGATACGCTGCTGTCATCGTCCACATCCAGTGCGATGCAGTTGTAATAGAACGGTTCCAGCGCGGCAAATGCCGCCGAATACGAATCGTTGTCCACGCTCGGATCAGCGCCGGAAGCCAATGCACCGGCCGCGACCTGCACAGTGTCCAATGCCCCTGTGCCATCATCCACCAGACTGGCCGTGATGTAATCACTGCCCTGCGCCGTAACAGCCGCCACCAGATTCTTACCGTCATTCGTGCCGTCCCCATCGAACGAGAACGATTCCAGCAGCGTCGTTCCATGGTAGACACTCAAGATTTTGGTATTTTCATCAGATACAGACGGCACAAGAGAAACTGCCAGCGCATAAGTACCGGGATAAATCGCCTCGATCTTGACCGACGGCGTTTCGGTTGCCTTATTGAGCTGAATGGATGCCGCCGTTCCGCCGGTTCCCATACGATACAGGTAAACCGTATTGACGCCGCCGTTGAACATCATTTCCGCAGCCATGACCGTATTGGTTGCACTGTATGCTTCGTTGCCGAAGATCTCATGCAGCGCATTGACCGATGTCACTTTGACAACCTTACCGACCGGCCCCCAGTTGGACTGCATCGGCAATGCGCAAATGCCGTCCACCGCACCCGGCACTGGGTCATTTCCGGTCTTGGAATAGCGCTGATACACGCCCGGGCGCACTTTTGTTTCGCCTGCGGTATACGAAATCGACATATTTAAACCTCACTTTCTGTGTCGGAATTCTTCTACGACCTTGGCAGTCTGTGCCTTGGTCGCCTTGTCAAGGCCTGCGGTCATCAATGCCACCTTGACGATTTCTGGGCTTGCGCCAAACGCCTTATGACCGGCGACAAGCTCCTCTGCAGTGTAGACTGCTTCTTTTTTTGCAGGAGCAGCAGCCTGTTCTGCTGCCGCTTCGGTTTTTCTTGTCATATTCACACCTCGATCTTATCTGTGTAAATGTGGTTGAGCGGCTGATTCGCAACGCGGTGAACGATCACGCCAAATGTGGCGTCCACCATCATTTGCCCCGTTCTCAATGCATCCGCAGTAGGGTCGATGGAATTATTCGTATTCACCATGACGGGCGCCTCGTGCTCTTTTTTCAGACGTTTGGCGGCATACAATCCGCCAATGATTTCCTGTGCTGTTTGCGTCACCGAAGCGATATCCGGTGCAAACACATGCCCTCTTAACGATGCCGTGCGCCAGATGGTTTGGTAGGTATCCGGTATCCATCCGGCCGGTGCGGTAGCAGAAATCCTCCAATATACTGCGGCACCCGTTTCCGGCTTCCACGCCGGCAGCAATTCCGTCTGATTGATTACCGAAAGCTGCGGGAACTGTTCCGCAGTCCAGACGTTTATCCGTGCAATCACATCCGGCGAGATCGTCATTTTCGGAAAACCCAGCAATGCAAACGTCAATGTCACGCCTGCTATTTTGTTCTTCGGCTCGGTGAAGTAGTTGGAATTGACCCATTGCGCTGCAACTGTTTCTACGCCGGACGAAAAGAACCAACCATGCAATAGATTCCGCACGATTGGTTCCATGTTCTCCGGTGGGATCCCTTGCTCCTGACAGAAAACGTCCACAGAAAGCGTTCCGCCAAGAGCGCGGTCCGCGCTGTGTTCCCAGTCCGCCGCAAATACAATGCGCGGATACTGCGGCTTTGCCGCCCACATCGGGTCCGTATCAGCGGGCGCGTTCTGATTGAATACTGCCGTTTTCCCGCCATACTGCGTCAAGATATTGAGCTCTGATGCCGACTGCAAATGCTCATAAATGGATTGTTCAATCATCCCATCACCTCGTAAATGGCTGGCTGTAAATTCGTATGATTTCCGGCGCCGCCTTTTCGATGATGTGCTCATCATGCGGTCGCGGCGCCATCTGGCGCGTACCATCTTCCAGCAGATTGCCGAGATTCCATCCATTCACAGACAATCCGCTCTCAATGCTGGAACGAAACACGCCGTTTCCCTCGTTTCGTGCACGGGTCAAGAACGAGATACGGTATGCGCCTGTTCTCACGGCGGGTGGCTGTCCCGGGGCAGAAGCGTTGTAGAATACTTTCGTTCCCGGGACGCGATACCGTCTTCCGCTGCCTTGTCCTCTCAAGGTTTGCAGTTCTGCTTTTTTGAGCGCTTCTGCCGCTCGGTAGGCGCGGCTTATCATCTGCAGTTCAATTCCGCGGGTCAACTTCTCCGTCGACTGGATGATAAAGCCCATTCAAATCCCGCCTTTCCTCGCAGTAATAGACGATACAGTGATTGAGTTCCCCCGGATTGCGCAAACCTTGAATCAGAAACGTCCGCGTTGTGTCTCCATCCGGCAGCGTCAGCACATCCTGTGGATTTGCTCGATTGTCCGTAAGCCATTGAACAATCTTATGCGTAACCGGATGCCCGTCCTGTTTCCATTGGTCAACCTCTTTCGGCGTTGCCTTTGTCAGCATTCCCATGATCTGCCCGTGTTCGGTCAAACCATTGCCCCACGGCCTACCGGCGGGTGTTGTTGTGGTTTCGCGCGTCAAACGGGTAAACGTCTGAAACCCTTGTCCCGGAACCAGAAACATTAGAACCGCCTCCGATTTTCAAACATGAAATTACGGAATACATGCGGCTTCAGAGCACCCTTATTCACCTTGAGCGCCCCTGCCGCATTCTGTGCCGCCAACTCTGCTTTCAGCTCATCATGCAGTGCTTTCCACCGCGGATATCGGTCGGACAGGCTGTAGGACAAGCCATCGATTGTACTGTCGACCTGATACGCCAAGCGCATCAGAATCGCTTCAAGGCACCGGAATTTGGCCAGCGGCCAGTTGTCCCGATATTGGGCGATTGTTACCTCATACTCCTCGTCGCACAGTGCCGCGGTCAGATTGCCGCCCTGCACCACCGTATCGCCGAGCTCAAAGCGCATCCGATCTTTCCCTTCGACCGTAATCATGGACGGGTCATAGGTGTAGGTTGCCGGCATTACGCCTCACCTGCCTCCTCTTTTTCGCCTTCGCCCACAGTTACATTGGCATCGGAGTTGTCCTTCTCGCTTTCGCCTTCGTTCGAAGAGTCGTCTGTGCTTTCCTTCTCGCCCTTGCTTCGATTAGCTGCGGTCTTCACTGCGCGTCGGCTGTCACATACGGCGATTACCCCGCAAACATTCTCACGGGTCTCTTCCTGCAGCAATGCAACCGCATCTTCGCTTTTGGCTTGCAGAATATCAAAAATACGCTGCAATTCCTCCGGGGTGAGAGAAACCTGTTCCTCGCCCAGCGAAATCAGGATTGCAGATGTCTTATCATCCTGTACGGCCGCCAGTGTTCCGAGCGCAACCTGTCTCTTTCCGTCCAGAACAACATCAGCCGGCACATCTTCGCCGATCAGATACTTTTTGCCGCCAAAAGAGCAAGGCTTTCGTGCGATATACCTCATATCGCCTACCTCCTTATGTGCAGTCCTTGAGGAATACGGCAAGATCATCCGCCGTCTTTTGCATATCCGTCGCCATCAATCCCTCAATGAACTCGGTATGCGTACCGCCCTCACCCGGATACTGCACAATCGGCATAAACTGACCGTTATTCAGCATATCCCAAGTGAACGTATAGCCTGCGCTCGGTTCATCAATGGCCGGAGTATCGGTCGCATAGCACAGCAGCGCTGCATTTTCATCGCAAATGTACTCGATGCTGTCCTCCTGACCGTATCCTGCAGCATTGTAAACCGCAGACAGGCGGCGCACACGCTCAATACCGAATACGGTTTCCAGCACCCGTTCATTGACCGTTGCCGGATTGGCCGTGCCGCCGGAATACTTGACGCGCTCCAGAATGGCTGGGTGGTTCTTGAGCGCCGTAAACGTATCCGCGCCCAAGCCAAGTCGATTCGGGCGGCGTCCGGTACTTCTCTCGACCTGATCGCAAAGCTGGTCGATGAGTGCAACCGGATCGCTGTTATCCGACGTAAACTTGATGAACTGCTTGCCGGATGCCGAACTGTCCTGTCCCGTCCATTCCTCCGACCACACACCAGACTGGAAAAACTTCTTGGCGAACTGGTGTTCCATGTGAATTTTCATCTGCTCGGCGACAAACCGAACTTTTGCACGACGAGGATCTGCAAACCACGGCGCGCGCTGCCGCTGGTAATTCAGTGAATCGATCTCATCAATACCGATGATCACCTGATCCACGATGCAGCGATACGAATCGGTATCGTTCGAAAAAATTGCCGGGGCGACCTTGCCATACTGCGGCTTGGGCTTTACATTATCGCGCATCAGGTCGCCCTTGCCGAATTTATAATAGTAGGAAGTCGAAAGCTGCACGGGGCAGATCGGGAACATACTGCGCGCAGCAAAGTTCTTGTCATCCTGAAAATAGGCAAGGCCCATATTGGAGAGAACCATGTTAGGCTGGAACGAACCCTTCCGAATCTCAGCTTCCAGCGTTTTCGCGTTAATTTTATTCATTTCTGTCACACTCCTTTTAGCCGGCAGCGGTGAAGGTGCCGCGCTCGACGATCATGCGGAAATACTGTCCGGAGGCTGCGGCCTCCATCGCAACGCCAATCGTGCCGCCGGCAGCAGATGCCTTGACCATTGCGCCATTGGAATCGCATGCAAGCACATCACCTGCTGCAATCTCACCGCCCGCAAGCGCAAGGACCATGTCCTTCCATACCACGTCAAGCGGGTCGCCCTGCTGCAAATTCTGGTCGCTGGTGATCGGCACAATACCAACTACCGCATCATTCGAAGTACCCAGTACAAACTGGCCGGACGAAAACTTTACCGCCTTGCCGCGCGGATCCTCAATCGCCGCGCCTGCTTCGCCCTGGAAATAGGGGCTGGTATTTACGGAATCGCCAAAATTCATTTAGAAGCCCTCCTTCTCAACCTGAGCCGCCAGCTCAGGGTTCTGCTGAAATACCCTGTCCAGCGCTTGTGCGTGGGACAGATTGGGATCCGCCTTCATGATCTCAGCAGCCTTTTCATTGGCCTGCTTCATGGCGTCACCCGTGCCGTGGCCTGTCTTGCCGATCTCCGTGAACAGCGCGGACTTTTCAACCGCATCGACCGCTGCATCCATTACACTGATCATCTCATCATAGGCAGATGTGCCCTTGAGGCTCTTGAGTACCGGAATCAGCTCTTCAGGCTTCTTGCCGATCACCTCATACTTCTTGGCCACAGCCGCAAGTTCACGATCCTCCTGCGCATTTACGGCCTTGCGCAGATGCTCCAGCTCTGCTTTGACCGCCGGATGCAGTCCCTTGTAGATGTCGTCCTGCGGCTGGGAATCGCCGCAACTCTTGGCCAGCAACACATCAAACGTCGCCTGCTCCTCCGGGGTCAGTTTGCTCTTGTCGATATTCATTTTGTCACACCTCGCCTTATCGACTTCCGGCTCTGCGGTCAGCTCCGCAGCCGGGCTTTCCTTATTGACAGCCTCGATCATTCCGTCAACAGCCAAACGGAACTGCTCGAGACTTTCTCGCAGCATTTTCTTTTTCTCATCGGCGCTCATGTCACTTTCGAGGATGGATTCAAACGAATCATCCAGCGCATGGCTGTACTGCCACAGCTTCCCGCGCATATCTTCCGTGCTCAGGGTTTGCTCGAATGTACCCGGCGCGCCCTTGGTCAGCCAGTCCACCAGGGACTTAAAAAATCCTTCGCGTGCAGGGGATGCAGGTGCGGACTTGAACAATTCGATGTCCGCGTGCTGATTTGCGCCCTTAGGCACAAAATCAACGCTGGTCAGCTTCATGTTTTTGAGCTTGTTCATGGTTTCTCCTTTCGCAATATAGAGATGTATTGGAAACGGCTATCTTCCGTTTCGAACGATTTCTTGAAACGTCTTTGCCGACTTGGCTACCGGCTCGCGTTCGCCGCGCCCCTCGATGGAAAACATGGTGTATGTACCGTTCTTGATTTTCTCCCATGTCTCATCGTCATCGACATAGAACCCAACCCACCAGCCGAGCGGGACAGTCCCCTCCGGAATACCCATGGCAGTCAACTTATCCGGCGTGAACACGCAGCTTTCAACCAGACGTGCTTTCTTTCGCAAGCCCCGATCGTGCAGTTCTCCGGCATCGCGGAAATCCAGCACATATGCGTATGCCGCCTTTTCAAGTTCCTCCGGATCGATCACATCTCCTTCCAGGTCCTCCACCTGTTTCCCGTCCACAGTTACGGATACATTTGCCCAGCCGAATACCAGCCGCTGGTCACCGTCCGCTTTCAGGATATGAAACACTTTTTGTCACCTCCTCCTCGTAATACACCGCACACCGACAGGATGGATGCGCCGGCGGTGTTCGACGGATGCCGGGATCCTGTAATTTGGTCCGAAACGGAAAATCATCGTCTATCCCGATTTTCATCCCGTCCAATGCGCCGCACACCGGGCACACGCGCTCATCATCCGCGGTGCACCACACTTTGACCGGGCGTGTCATATACCCCTGCTCCTGTGCCTGCTTCACACCCTGATAGGATCCCTGATTATATGCAAAAGACAGCTCCGTTCGGGCGATGTTGTATGCCCTGTATCGGTGCTGTCTTTCTGCGTATTTGATTGCTTGCTCTTGTGCCCGGACTTCTTTCATGCCGGATTCAATCGCATTTTCATAGTATCGCATATTGGCGAGCGATTGGTCTCTTGTCAGACCGATCATGGGGCGGATGACATGCGCAAGGTTATCCGCGCCCAGTCCATCCAACTGCACAGCCCGGTTGATCACCGCCCTTAGTCCTTCCATCTGGGTATCTGTTACTTCCGTGATAAAAGCTGCGGCGCGATTGCGTGTCCACTCTGCGATACCGTCAGCCATAGGATTGAAAATATAACCCTTATAGCGCATTTTGAACTCCGCAGCAGCTTCATCCATGGCCTTGACCCATTCCGGATACAGATATTCCATCACAAATGCCGCGTATTCTTCCCTCCATTGCTCGATATAATCTGCATCCAAATCGCCAGACAGGATTGCCGCGCGAATTTCCTTGTAGGTGATCTCCTTTTTCTGACTATCCCACAGGCGGTATAATACGCGCACAAGCCCCGGCTCATTTGCATCCAGAAAGGACCGTAACTTTGTCAATGCGTTGTTCCGGCGAAATGTTTTCTTGATGATCGCATTCATGCCATATCACCCGGCGACACTGCACCATGCTCTGTCTGGATTGGTTCTGTTGTTCGTCCAATGGAAAGATCCGCAGTGCTGCTTTCCGTTTCCAACCGACTTGGCAGCCCCGCCACACGCCGGACATAATCCTCAATTTGCTCATCCGGTTGGATGATTCCAGACGCAGATACGCGCTGCAAGAACTCTCCGAATACAGCCAGATCCTTATCTTCGATATCTCCATGTACCATGTGCGGATAATCGGTAATCTGCGAAAACGCCTTGCCGTTAAGGTCAATTAGCCGCGGAATGCCTTGGCTATTAAACACATCGCAAATCACATCCAGATATGTACCGACCGCCAGCGCGAATATTTTTGTCTTGCTTGATGCCAATGCAAATGAACCGACCGACTGCTGGCCAAGCATGACAAAGTCAGCCAAAACCGTTGTCGCAATCCGCTTGTCGTATCGCTCAATTACTGCATTGGTATCGATTGCTTTTCCGGTATTCCCGTGAAGCAGTTCCAGCTTCCAGCCTCCCTCGCCGCCCGGCAGCACGATACCCATTTCGCTATCTTGCTTGATACCGGTCACAATGTCACGCGCCCAGCTTAACGCTTCCTGCGATTCCTTATCGTCCGGGTCCCACAGATTCATATTCGGCGGCGTATACAGTACCGGAAAGCCTGCAAGATTTCTTTCAATACCGATTCCCTCTATTTCCTGAATGCGGCTTTTGAAATACCATGACTTGTACGCTGTGCGCAGGATAGAACGCCCTTCCGGATTGTTTTTCACGCTGGTGGTACGGAAGTGGAGCGCTTTTTCCAGCGGTATTGTCAACACGCCAAAGTCCGGCGGCGGCATTTGGGACATGCCAAGCAGCACATCCGTTCCCGGCTTGTATTCCCAACGGAACAAGGTGTCCTGTGCACGGATCGGCAGCTTGCTCCATCCAATCAATCCATCGTCAAACTTGCTTGAGAAATCCGGGTCACGTTTTCGGCCATTCCTGCGCTTATAGCAAATTTCGTGATAGCTCCATCCGTATGTCAGGAAGGACAGGATTTCAGCCAGCGTGTCCTGCCATGTGTTCGCCATGTCATACAGACAGCTCTCTACGAACTCTGCTGCGGCCTTGTCGATGCCGGACGGCCCGCCCGGTTCGATTGTGAAATCCACTTGCCGCATCAGCATCTGGATGGCAAACAGGATGGCCCCGACTGTGTCATCGTTCTCGGACATCTGGTAGTACGTTTGCACACCGCGTGTCCCGCGAAGCTCCGGCAAGAACTCTTCAAAAAACATGCCAGAATATCTGTATTGACCGATGCGTCCATATTCATATTTCAATCGCGGTCACCTCTTCCAATACGATTGTTGCGACGGCACTGTGGTTTTTGGCACAACCACCTGCTGTTTCCCAGTCATGCGCTCCGCAATGCCGGTCGTGGCGTCGGGCGCATCGTCATGCGCGTTCTTGCCCTCTTTTTGGTAGGACTGCATTGCTTTTGCGTATTCCGGCCACCGGTCGCGCCAATTTGCCGGAAAATAAATATGATCCTGCACCCACGTTGCGTTGGTGAGGATCCGTGCGATCTTGTTTTCACTTTGATGGAACCACTCGATGCGGCAGCGGTTGGTGCCCAGCACGCGCAGCTCCCGCTCCACATTGCGGGCAAAGCCCCGGCCGCCGTTGTTGCTCTCGATACGGGCCACGTTACAGCTGTGCGCCGCAAGCCGCCGCGCCGTCTCCGGCTCGGTGGCCTCCATCGGCGCCTTGGTGTAGTACACGTCCAGCACATAGGCCTCGTGATTGTACTCGCCGTAGATGATCGAGCACAGAAAGTCGCTGCCCTGATCGGCGGTATCCGTGTAGTTACTGATGCGGGTAAAGAGCGGCTTGCCGTTTTCGTCCCGCGGAATATCGGTGTAGATCTTGAAACTGCTGTACAGCCTGCCTTTGAGGTCGATCGGCTCCTGCTGGTAGTTGGCGGACGCGATCTCCTCGGACATGGTGCGCACCTTGTCGTCGTAGTCTGCCCGGGTCAGCACCGCGTCGCACAGCATCGTGCCGTCGTCCTGCAGCGCCTTCATCGTGATGTGCTCCGCGTCCGGCCAATGCGCCAGCGCACGGCCTGCCAGGTCGTTGGTCGCCCAGCGTGTCATAATGATGATGATTTTATAGCCGGTCTCGGTTCGTGACAGCATGGTGTCGGTAAACCACTGCCACTGCTTTTCGAGCGTATTCTCGTTGAACGCCTCTTCGGCCTTCTTGATCAGGTCGTCGATAATCAGCTTGCGCGCGCCGAAGCCGGTCGCCGTGCCGCCGGGCGAGGTCGCCAGATAACTCGCATACTGGCCTTCGAGCGCCCACTTACCTGCCGCTGCCTCGCCGTACTTAATGCGGGTGTGAGGAAAAATATCCGAGAACACGGTGCGGTTCGGGTCGAACGCTTCCTCGGCAATGCCGTCGCGCACTGAGCGTGCGAATGTGGTGGACAGTGTCTCGTTATAACTGCCGGTCATGATCTGCTCGCTGGGATCGCGTCCAAACAGCCACTGAGAAAGCAAAACCGCCGTGCGGCTCTTGCCATGACGCGGCGGCATATTGACGACCAGCACTTTGCGGTCGCTCTCGCAGAACGCCTGCAAGCGGGTGCAAAGCTCCTTCAGGTACGGCCGATCCTCCCGATAGAAGTCCGGCGCCATCAGCTTGCAGTACGACCAGAATTCACGCCGGGCAAGTTCCATCCGAGCCGCGCGCCGGATCGCCGGATCAACCATCCGATCCCGCCAGCTTCCGCAGCTCCTCGGTCGTCAGGCCGGCATACGGGTTGACGTCCACACAGCCCGAGTGCTCCAGCTTTTCGATAAATGCACCCGCGGCCTTTGCCCGGAGTTCCGATGCTTTCAGACGGTTCTTTGTCGACTCGTCCTCATCGCGCATGATATCCGTCCAGAAGGTATTGATCTCTTTCATATCGGCAATACGCGGAGTTTCAAGGACTTCTTCGCGATCTGCGATGAACGCCCCAAGTTTCCCCAAGTTTTCGCTACCAATATTTTGGAATGCTTTATCGCTTTTTGCCCTGTACCCGGCGAGACGTGCTGCTTCCGCCGCAGTATATCCCTGCTTGTAGTAATCGATCCACGCTTTTTGTTTTTCTGTCAGTTTTGGCATAGTCTCACCGCCCTTTCTACAAAAGAAAACCGCCCATATTTGAGCGGTGTTGTAAATAAATTTTACCTGCCCCGCCTGACCCCACGTAGGAACGTAGGGCTTCGGCGGGCTCAAGCATTCGGGCAACTTCTCACCCGCACGAATATTCAGGCTTTCACCTGATGGAGCGCCGCACGGGCCTCGAACCCGTCCGCCCAGTTTGGAGGACTGGTATGCTGCCGACTACATCAGCGGCGCGTGTTCCGCCCCGCGATTGCAGGGCGGATATAGGGGGTATATTGGGGAAAGAAAGAAAAAGAGAAAGATTTAGTCTCGGCATCGCCTTTCGGCTTTGCCTAATACCATTGTATCAGGATTCATTCGGCATTTTCGGCGGATTCGCTTTTTCGCAAAAATTCATTGTGCTTTCTGCGCGGATAGCTTTCATCGCTCTCCCCTATGGCAAACGCCACCTGTTGCCAACTCAGGCCATTAACATACCGCAGCGACAGAATCATGCGCATTTGCGCATCCTCAATGCCATTTATGTACCGATTTAGGCGGTTGTACTCGATAACTGACTGCCGCACCTTTAGGTCAATCAGATCGCGCTGTTCGGCAATCAGGATCGCCAGATCGCCAACCTTATCATGCGCACCCGTCACATGTGGCAGACCTGTGATTTTTGCTGTTGATCCGGCCGCTGCCACTTCCAGCTCGGCCAGCTTTCGTTTCTCTTCCGCAATCTCTCGGTTGAGCCAAAGCAGCTGTGACAGTTCCTTTTTGGTCAACTCCATACCTCCAATGCATGTACTGTTTTATGTGAGCCGCGTATTCAGACACCGTAAACGGCCTCCTCCTTACTGATTTGCTCAAACTCGATCACCCACACCCACGGGTTAGCATCCCAGCCACAGGTGGTTCGGTCAGCCGATTTGATTGTATTATCCCACACACTGGAAAACCAGCGTATCGCGTTTTGGTAACTCGCTTCGCAGTCGAAACAGCTCTCCTGACCTCCACACGACATAATACCGCCTGTGCATTCTGGTTGTCCCTCTTGCTGTGCTTCAATTGTAGCTATTTCATGCAACCGCTCTACCCTTACACCCGTCACCCTCAGGAAGATACGGGCAGCTTCGCGCGGCATGTGGATGGATGGTCTCCACCTTCCAACCGCTGAAGGGCTTACAATATAATATTCCGGGTCGAATTTTTCGCATGGCCTGTTCGGGAAATTGAACGACATATCCTCTTTGTATTGATATCCGTCGTACGATTCTTCGTTGACAACCTCGCCAAAAGAGTACTGAGAAACATCAAGAACTGCGTTTCTCCATGTCTCACGCACCCACAGGACATCACCGGGCTGATACGGCGGCCGGACAACTCTTTCTGCGCCTTGAATAGCAAAATAACCTGACCAGCAACTATCCGCTGGCATCGGGACTGGGTGTCCCTCCGGCTGCGGCTTCACAACCCGCCGCGTTACCGTCTTTCGACCTTCGAGAATCGCGCGTGTCATTCCCGTATTGAAAAGAATAGGCTTCATATCCTCACCTCAATGGCCAATAATCGCCGTTCTTGTCTTGCTCGGCAACCATCGGGGACATGCAGTTTACACACGTCGTTTCCAGCAGCCGAGCGTCGATATTGGTATGGTATTTCCATTCCCGACCGCATTCGCAGCGGAAGCGCGCCCGGCGCAAATCCTGCAGCGGCATTGCACCTCCGCACTTTTTGCAGACATAGTCTTCGATTGGTGCCTTGATATTAAATACATGTTCCTCGCCGCAGTGCTCGCACCGTAGGTACAGAAATCCCTTGTAGCCGTCAGGCTTGTCCTGTCTCACATTTACCCCCCCCGATTGATCTGCGTCGTCTTTTTCTGCCGGCCAGCCACACACCGGATTGTTAAATACAGTTGCATGGTCAACGGGCGCGTTTGTCAGCTCATCCTTTTGGAGCACGCTGCGCAGTTTTTGACATAACTCGTCGAAATAGCGGTCCGCTTGCCTTTCCGTCATTTCTATGGTCAAAACCTTTTTCTTGGTTGAGATCCGGATTTTATCCACTTTGTCACCTTCCTGTCTGGTTGAAAAACTCAAACCGTGCCTTTACCATAGGCTGCTCCATTGCCTCATTGATCGACATGCTGTGGTTCTCCGCGAATTTCACTGCATATTGTCCTGCTGGGTTGAGCAGGCAGCCCGTTTCGAGAGGAATGTTCGGTTTACTAAGCTGGACCATCAGCGTCTTTTCTATTTCTTGCAGTTCCCGGTCGTCTCGCTTTTCTTTTTGGTCGCCCAAAATCAGAAATACCAGTGCTTCCTTCACATCCTCCGGCGGCTCTGCGCGCCCGCACTCATATCCGCTCAGCTGCGCGGTACCGAGCCGAAACACCTTGGCCATATGTTTTCAAGCCGAACTGATATGTGGGAAACCCCGCAGGACTTATTTGATGAATTAAACAGCGAATTCCACTTTACGCTTGATGTATGCGCAGTTCAGGGAAATGCAAAGTGTGAGAAGTTTTATACGCCAGATGATGATGGACTGTCTCAGCCGTGGGATGGCGTAGTATGGTGCAATCCTCCATATGGAAGGGACATCGGGAAATGGATACTTACGGCATCGATAGCATCTGGAGCAAGGGGAGCAACGGTTGTTATGCTGTTGCCTGCCCGGACTGACACAAGATGGTTTCACGATTTTATATACCAAAAAGGCCGTGTTGAAGTCCGGTTTTTACGTGGACGGCTGAAGTTTGGTAACAGCAAAAACAGCGCGCCGTTTCCGTCCATGGTCGTAGTATTTAGGCCAACGAGTTAAATTATTTTACAACCGTCAAGTTAAAAAGCGCCACAAACCATGCTGTTTGTGGTCATGTGCCGGGGACATAAGTCTTGTGAATCATCCCCCGCAATGCTTATATCCTCGAATCACTCCGGTGCATGACCATGAGCAGCATATCAAATAAGTACCGCATAATGGACAGCATATTTGATTTCATATTATGGGGACATCTGCCCAAGAAAGGATAAGCCGTATGGAAACTCGGACAAATTACCCGCACATTGATTATCGCACACAGCTGCAGTGGGCCAAAGACGGGAAAATCGTTAACAGCGATTCCGTTGGTATGCGTATGTGGAGCAACGGACATCGCCAACGATCATTTATCTACTTTGCCCCCAGCGACGTACACGATGGAACTGACGAGGAATTGACGGATTTTTTTGCTCCGATCCGCGCCAGACAACGCGATCAACGCGCAGCTGCCCATCAGAGGAAATTAGAAAAAGCGCAGCAGGAACAGGCGCAGGAAATTAAGGATGCACAGATTCAAGCCAACCATTTGCTCGTCCGTAACTTCCTTTCCGATATCGCAGCTCGTTGTGTACCGCCTGTATCTGCCCGCAGCAAAGTGATTGTGCTCGATACAGAAACTACCGGATTAAATCCTACGGATGAGATCTTACAGATCAGCATTATCGACGATAACAGCAACATTCTGCTGGATACGCTTGTCCATCCGTATTATCACAGCACATGGCCTGATGCAGAAAAAATTCACGGCATTACACCTGACATGGCAGCTAATGCCCCATACCCTCACGAACTACTACCTACCATCAAAACAATTTTCTCTGAAACAGTACTTTTGATAGGATACAATCCTGATTTTGACCTTGGATTCCTCCGGAATTGGGGTATTCATCCATCCAATATACAGATTTTTGACGTAATGCAGGATTTTGCAGATTATTATGCTGTGCATGATGACCCTTGCGACGGGAACAGATATCACAAACTCACATTTTGCGCTGATTATTTCGGCTATGCATGGCAGGGATCTGCGCATAACAGTTTGCACGATGCCATGGCAACACTGCACTGCTACAAAAAGCTAATCGTAAGTTAAAGGTTTATAGCACACGGAGACGGTATTACTTGATTATAAAACCCAGACGATAAAACATAGCTCAAAATGCAGAGGAAGTGTGAATAGCGGCTGGGGTAATCCGGTAAAAAATATAAAGGGGAATACAAATTGACAGAGAAATACAATATGGAATTATTGCCTGATACCATCCTGTGCGGTGACAGCCTGAAAATCCTGAAGGAGCTGCCGGACAGCAGCGTACATTGCTGTGTAACATCCCCGCCGTATTACGGCCTGCGTGATTACGGCATGGACGGTCAAATCGGGCAGGAGAATACGCCGGAGCAGTACATAAGCCGGCTGGCAGAGGTGTTCTGTCAGGTAAGGCGCATACTGCGGGCAGACGGCACCCTGTGGCTGAATATAGCAGACAGCTATGCCGGAAGCGGGAAGGGGCGGGACGCGGACGGCAGTCACCGGCAAGGCGGCAAGCAGGGTACCAATCGCGGGACAATAGCCGGTGTGCTGCACAAAGCGCAGCTTCCGTCCGGCTGCAAACCGAAAGACCTGATGGGTATTCCGTGGATGCTGGCCTTCGCACTGCGGCAAGGCGGGTGGTACTGGCGCTCGGACATTATCTGGATGAAAAATAATCCCATGCCGGAAAGTGTGAAAGACCGCCCCACCAGATGCTATGAACACGTTTTTTTGTTCTCAAAATCCCGCCGTTACTTTTATGATGCGGACAGTGTGGCGGAGCCTACGGCAGCATCCACGCCCCGGAACCGCAGGGACGTATGGCAGATCAATAAAGTCCCCTATAAGGGCGCGCACTTTGCTGCTTTCCCTACCAAACTGGCAGAAACCTGCATTGTGGCAGGATGCCCCCCTGCCGGCATCGTGCTTGACCCCTTTTTCGGCAGCGGGACTACCGGTTTAGCCGCCCAACAGCTGGGGAGACACTATATTGGCATAGAACTGAACCCTGCTTTTTGCGGGCTGGCACAGGAACGGCTATCCGGACCGGACAATGACTGAGCGCTGCCGGACGGAACCACAACCACATACGGCCACGGCATTTACTGCCCGTGGTCATGCGTCGGAAACCACAGGCGGACGCTTTCCCCCTTTTTGCCTTTGCCTGTATCCCCCACCAATCCGGCGCATGGCCATGCGCAGTAACGCAGACCCATAAAGGAGGGAGGTAATAAAATGCAGTTTAATTTTGAGATCAGTTCTGCGGAGCAGACGGTCAAGCTGGATGAAAAGACAGGCGGACAGCCGGAACACATCCGGCGTCATATAGAAATGGCGCGCCGCTCATATGTCCTGACAGAGATACGAGCCGCGCGCAAAGCGAAGCATGTTGAGAAGTGAAAAAGAAAGGTGGGGTAAAATGGCGAATATAACACTAAAAGCAGGGGACGCTGCGGCTATCGCCTATACTGAGCCGTCTGGCGACCGCGTGGAGCTTCATTTTAAACCGAAAGAGGCCGACACTGCCCTCTATGCGTTCCAGAACATCATGGAACAGAATCTCGTGCAGGAATTGGTCGTGTCAGATACTGCGCCTGGCTTGGACTATGCCCTGTACCAGAAGTATTGCGATGCTACTGGCTCTGCCAGCCGTCTGGACGAGGATCAGTTTATGGCGCGCTTCCATCACGATACAGCAGGCGGGCGTACAATACATCAGGGTTCAGACGATCCGATAATTGGTGAGAGTGTAGGGTTTGAACATATCCGGCGCATTACCGGCTATCAGGTTGGCGATCTGGACCGGTTCAATAACGCCAAGCGAGCCGAGGTGCAGGATCGCCTGCAGCATGTTGCCGGACATACCCCCGCTTCTCCCCATTCCGGATCTCAAAAGGTCATTGATAGCCCAGAACTATAGGACATCACCTGTCAGCTATGTGCTCGGATGTCAATAAAGTAGTCAAGTATTGCAACCAACAAGGTGACAATCGAGAAAAAATAGCTGAGCATGCTAAAAATCATACTCCAGTTGTGCGAAATCATATTAGCAAGGCCATAAACGCTTCGAAGCATGCCAAATTGCGTTATTCCCAAACTATGCAATATCTCCATAATCATGATGTAATAGTGACCAATCAGCATCATCCCATCTGAAAGCATATCAAGTTGTATGTATTTTTCTCTTCTCTCACGTTGCCAAGCAATAACGCACAACAAGACAACAAAAAAATATATCAAAAAGAATATACTAGCTATCTGAAACAGCAAAGTTTCGTATTTAATAAACCATTGAGAGGCTGTCACAAATTCTAATGGGTAGGCAGAAAGTATTGATTTTATCGGCGAGAACGGTAATACCACTAATATAGTGATTATCCATAGAAGGGTAAATACATAAAAATTTACTTTTCTTATCGCGGGCAGCAGCTTTAATATTCCTTCGAACATGGAAGTCGAACTCCTTATGCTAATACATTTTGCAGCAATCTTTATTGTCGCTTTGTCGTTATCCTGCTTGCTTGGGCGCTATTTCCATATAAAGCGCCAAATTTTTGTAACCTGTGACCCAACCGGCAAAGCCTATCTTCACCGTCTTATCATCCATCTTTCAGACCGGACGAATCTGTCATTCTGTTTTTACTCCAATTATTTTCACGATGATATTGACTTCTTTCTGATGAATGCGGACATAGTTGAATTCCGTCATGGGAAGATGGTGCTACACTGTAGCAACGGCCGGACAGAAATAAACCAGAAATCAATTCTTTATATAGAATTGGAAACAGCGCCACTAACTATATCACGAACATCACAAAAAAATCAATAGGAGGATGATCACACATGAGCAACGCAATTTCCATCAACAACACCGTCCTTATGGGACGCCTTACCCGCGATCCGGAGCTGCGGTATGTCAACGGGGATATCCCCATGTGCTTTTTTAAGCTGGCGGTCGCACGGCAGACCTCCGGTGAAGAGAAAACAGACTTTATCCCCTGCGTGGCATGGCGTGAAAAAGCGAAGTTTGTATCCCAGTGGTTTTCCAAAGGCACATTGGCTGTCGTGATCGGGCAGGTTACCTCCCGTATATGGGCGGACGATCAGGGCGGCAACCACATTGCATTTGAGGTCCTGTGCGACCAGATCCAGTTCGGGGAAACCAGACGCCAACGGGTGGAACGCGAATCTGCGGACAAGCAGGAGGACGCCGCGCGCGGCAGTGTACAGATTATGGCGCTGGATGCAGATACCGGTATGCTTTTGTCCGGCGCAGCCTATGACCTGTACCACGCGGACGGCACGCCTGTCCGTCGCAACATTTCGGGGACGGACAGCGGCGCGCATATCGTTGGCCTGCCCGCCGGGGAGTACATCATCACAGAGATTGCAGCCCCCGCGCACTACTCTCCTGCGGCGCGCTCGGTCACAGCGTCTGTCAGGCCGGGCGAGGACTGTGTGATCAGCATACTGCATACCGCACAGGCAGCGCCCCCTGCGGCGGAGCCTGCGCCAGCCGCTGTGTACAGCATCCCCGAGGGGGTTCCGGACGATGACACGGGTTCCCCCATCTGACCGCCGCGCCCATATCCGTGTGTTCCAATGGAACACACGGATACCCTTGTATGACAGAGGTAACCATGAGCAAAGAGGAATTGGAACATCTGAGGAGCCTGAACCGTGAACTGGAGCATGACCTGCGGCGGCTGCACGAACTGGAATCCGCCGTTTCCGGCCGCACTTCTTCCATATCCGGTCTGCCGCATATCGGCGTTTTGCAGGATAATGTCAGCCTGTACATATCCATTATAGACGAACTGAAACGGGTCATCATGGACCGCGTGCTCGAAAGTATTCTGGAGTATGCCAAGCTCAACGCATTTATCAATGGGATAGAAGACCCCCTGCTGCGGCAGATATTGCTTTACCGCTATGTAGATAATCTGCAGTGGCGTCAGATCGCCGCACGGGTCGGCGGGGACAATACCGCCAGCAGCGTCCGCAAGATCGCGGAACGATACTTAAAAACATTGCCGCAAGACACATCAAAAGCGATATGAAAAGAGGTGCTTCAAATGTCCGGATTTACAATGGGGTGCAGCTATGCCCTGCGCAGCAAAGGCCTGTCCCTTGCAGCCAAGGGGTTGTACCTTGTCATATCGTCGTTCTGCGGTATGCCGGGATGGCGGCTCTCCAAGTCCCAGCTGGTGCAGTTCTGCGAAAGCCGCTATGCACTGGAAAAAGCGTGGCATGACCTACTGGAAGCCGGATATTTGAAGCACCGCTTTTCCCAGACTGGCAACAGCGGCGCATTTGTCCATACATATGACCTGCTGCAGATGCCGGAGGATTCCCCTGCATATCAGTATGCCGCGCCGTCCGGGCGCACGGGCGGGGACTGCCGTTTCCACCCCGCCGGCGATACCATGCGCGATTTTACCCGTATCCCCAATGCCGTGCTGCGCAGCAAAACCATCCCTTTGGCAGTCAAAGGGCTTTTCGGCGTGGTTTTACATCTGACACAGATCCCGCATTTCCACCTGAACCCGGAGGGCGTGCGCGCGTTTTGCGCGGAACGCCTGAAACGCTTTTCCTCGGTATGGCGCGCGCTGAAGCTCAGCGGCCTGCTCAAGCAGCACCGCTACCCCACGGGGCCGGAGGACGGTTTTTCCTATCAGTATGAGCTGCTGGCGGAACCGGACAAGGAAACCCCGTATCTTACGAACCATCATGCGGACGGCACGGTATCCACTGCAAAAACGATTGCGGAGTATTTAAGTCATGCGGGGAAGAAGCTGCGCGCACTGCGCCGCGCCTGCACCCAGCCGGCGCACACGCGCGGTTCCAATGCCGCTGCATCCATTCCTGCTAAGACGTCAAAAACGCCGTATGCGCCGTCCCAAGCGGAAATAGAAGCCGTGCGGCGGCGCATTGACGCGGACCGTCTGGAATGGCAGTATGACGCTGGGCTTGTAGGTATGGCAGCGGGCGCGCTGGCGGAGATCGAAAACGCGCCGGAACTTACGGTCAGCAAACGCAGCGTTCCCCTTGCCGAGCGCGCGCCGCTGGCGTCCGGCTGCACCTATGCGGATATGGCGTCCTTCCTCAGCACGAAAATAGACCTGTCCCGCGCCGGCAACCCTGCCGCCTATCTGCGCGCGGTGCTATTGAAATGGATGCAGGAGCGCGCGTCCGCGGGGAATCAGCGCGCCAAGCCGCTCAGCGACTGGGAGCAGGAGTGGCTGGAGCGGATCAAAGATGTACGCCGCCAGCGTCTTGCTGCGGAAGCCGAACAAAAAAATACAAGCACGACCTGACAGCCGTACCAGCGTTTATGCAGTACGGCTTATGGCCGTGCTTTTTTTCTGCCCAAAACCGGGGAATGCCGCCGTCCCGGCGCGGGATCTGCGGTTTGCACAGCCCCGCACGCGCCCCTGACACACCATACGCCTGTTTTCGGGGGGTGGTAGAAAAGAGGGGCAATGGTATTAGGGCTGTATGCGGTTCAGGCAGGATGCAATTTGTCTTAAAACAATAAAATATCCTTCATTTATACCTGTTTAATTATATTTCTGATAACAATACCGGTATGAACGGCAAGCCGAAAAAAACTTTCTTTTTCCCTGCAACTTGTCCGCTTTGTCCACCCTGCCTGTGATAATCTGTATACTGGGCGGAAGCCCACGGGCAGCGCCCGACGGGACGCGCCCGCAAAGAGCATCCAAATGGCTGGATGCTCTTTTTTTGTGCTAAAAAAGGAGGTTGCAGCGTCATGGGCAGAGTAAACGAATGGGCGGTCAACAGGGAAAGCGACGGGATTGTATACTGCTTCGCAGACGGCACAACACAGGTGGTCCGTCTGGAGGACTACCTGCGTGAAAACCCGGAATACACCGCAGAGGACTTCCGGCAGATCAAGGAAATCTCGGACGGCATGTTCTTTGAACAACATCAAACAGATTATCGCTACGGCTACATGAAAACCGATGCAGATTTTGACGATGTAGCCGCCGCGCTGCCGGCGTCAGATCCTGAGCCGTGTACAGCGCTGCTGCAGCGGGAACAGCGCCGGCTCGCAGTCCGTGCGGCGCTCCTGCTGCTGCACAGCGGCGGGCTGACCCCAGCGCAGAAAGAACGGTTCATAGATTATTTCCTGCGCGGGAAATCCATTGCGGAAATCGCCCGCAAAAATAATATCCAGCGCCCAAGCGCTTGGGAAAGCGTTCACAGGCTGGGCGAACTGTTATCCTCCGGCACCGCCATCTGAAAATAAAGCATATTGTCCGCAGTATGTTTTTATTTTAATATGCCGCCAGTGCGAAACTGGCAGAAAGGAAAATTGATATGGCAAAATTCACACCAGACCAGCTCAAAGAGCAAATGGAGCAGACAGTCCGCCGTTTCCGCGAATCACCGGAAAGCTGGATGCAGTTCCTCGACACAGCGGCAAGGCTGTACAAGTACGATTTCCCCTCGCAGGTCATGATCTTCAACCAGCGGCCGGACGCCACCGCCTGCGCCGGCCTGCCGTTCTGGAACAACCGCACGCTGCGCAGGATAGCGCGCGATTCATCCGGCATCGGCATTGTGCAGCGCCGTGCGGATGGGCAGGAACAGGTGCAGTACCTGTTTGATATTTCAGATACCCTCCCCCGGCGGGATAACATCCCGCCGCCGTACATTTGGGAGATGCGCGCAGACGCGCAGGACGCCGTACTGGATAACCTGTCCGCGCAGTCCGGTGAAGATACCCGTTTACTGGACAGCTTTTCTGATAACCTGTTTATCGCGGCGCAGAACCAGGCGTTCCATGACGCGGGCAGCATCACGCAGGACCTTGATTTTATCCGTGCGGCAGTGGCGTCCGCCGCCTACTGCGTGCTGCGCCGGTGCGGCATAGACCCCGCGCCTTATGTCCGCTTTATCCCAACCGGCGGGTTTTCAACCGCAGACCTGCACCGCTTGGGTTCTGTAACCCAACAGTCCGTTAAAACCGTATTATCGTCCGTTGAGCAGACAATGAAACACTTGGACGGGTGTAAACTTTTTCGATTTACAACGCGAAACCGTATTGCGAGACAGGGCGCGGGGGTGTATAATAAGGATACGGAAAAAGACCGGCAGCTTACGGAAGGAGATGGGCAAAATGACCGAAGGAATGCAGGGCCAGACCGCGCAGGCCGAAACGGAGGAGATCACCTACTACACAGGGACGGACGGGAAAAAATACCCGGACAAGACGCCGAAGGAGTACGGGCCGTTCGGGCAGGAGCACCTGAGGTATCTCATGAAGAACGACCCGGAATCCTATCAGGATATGGTGGTGAAAGGGACGCTGACCCAGTATCTAAACGAGATCGCGGAGAACGCGGAGAAGGAAATGGAGCAGCTCATCCAGGCGCAGGCGGAACAGGATGGGACGGACGAAAACCTGAAACGGACAGACCCCATGAGATGGGTGAGGCTGATGAACAACTACCGCCACTGCGCGCTGGAGATCGTGCGGCAGGACTGGATTTACTGTTAAATGATAATGAAAAAGGGAAAGCGACAGAGTTGAAAAAACCTGCTGCTTTCCCTTTTTCTGACGAACCGCCCGCGGTTCAGCTTTCGCTGATGCCGGAGGAAATGCCTGCGCAGGATGTGTTCCATCGGAACACGCAGCCCGCCGCTGCGGATGTGTTCCAGTCGAACACGCAAACCGCTGCCGAAGATGTGTTCCAGTCGAACACACAGCCAACCGCCGAAGATGTGTTCCAGCAGAACACGCAACCAGCCGCCGAAGATGTGTTCCATCGGAACACACAGTCTGGCCGGCATGAATTTACGCAGGCGGAAATAGACCATGTGCTGCGGCTCGGCAGCAACACAGACCGCCACCGCGAATGTATCATTGCAGCCTTTGAAAAGCAGAAACCCATCGGCGGGATTGCAGCCGATCTGCAAACCATCTACCACGGCGGTAACGGTTTTTCCATCGGCGCGGAAAGGTTTGCCGCATGGTATGACAGGGACGGTGTCCATCTTTCCCGCGGGCGCTCCGCACGGTATGACGCCGGGGCGTATCTCATCCCATGGGAACAGGCGGCGAAACGGATCGGACATCTTATAGAAACTGGACAGTTTGCCACCAATGCCGAGGTCGCGGAAGCCGAGGGATACGAACGCCGACAGCTTTCGGAAAAAATCTGGTTCCTTTATCATGACTTCGGCAAAAATGCACAAGGCTATCTGCCCAGCCTGTCTGGAATACGGCGAAACAATTATCCGGAAGAAACCGCATGGCTCGCGGAACAACTGAAAAGTCCAGAATTTCTCCGGACGTTCACAGAGGAATATGCCGCGTTCCTGTCCGCCTATGACCTGAACCATGACCTGCTGCGGTTTCGGCATCATACCCCTAGGGACATCATGGATGGTCTGCATGATCTATCCCTGCCCCGCAGGACTTTTGCTTCGGGAATGACGAAAATCCCGGAGATCGGCCGGTTTATCACAGACGATGAAATTGATGTTTCCCTTTCGGGCGGTGGAAACGTCGCAGGCGGGAAAAACCGTATCTACGCCTTCTTCCAGCAGGGACACTCTGCGAAAGAGCAGAAAGACTTCCTGCAGGAGGAATATGGCATCGGCGGGCGATCCCACGCGCTGTCCGGCTCTTCCCACAGTTGGGAAGATTATGACGGAAAAGGGATTCATTATAGAAAAAACGGCTGCCCGGATATCCACCTCACATGGGAACATACCGCGAAACGCATTGCCGCGCTGGTGCAGAACAACCGGTATCTGTCCGCAGAAGCACAGGCTGCTGCTGATAAGGTGCGCGAGGAGAACGCGCTGGCGGAACAGGAGGAAATGGCTGCGCCTTCTGTGCCAGAGGACAAGACAGACCATGCAGTTTCGCCCATCATGCCCCAAACGCCGGAGGAAAATCCATATGAGCCGGACAGCATCCCCTATATCATCTGCGAATGGAGTGAAAGCCCCGTATTTGAAGATGGGAAACGGTATTCCATCCATGAGTTTGACCGCCTGATGAAGCAGGCGGATGACGAACAGGTTGCAGGGAAAAACGCCGCTTTGAAAAAACATGGCACATGGGAGGACTGGTACGAAGCGGACGATCCTGAAAACGAGCGGTTTCTTGGCTATGATAAAACCAAATTTACTATCGTTATGCCTGATGGGCAGACCTATACGGAGCGGCAGGATATTGGCGATGGCGATGGCGGGGTGCTGGATTTCCTGAGCCGGTATCCCCAATACCAAAGCATCCTGCCGCAGCTGCGCGAGGCGTCCATTGTATCCCCTACACCGGATAAAGCAACCATTGAGCAGGGTGCGGGACAAGAGCAGCCCGCACCCCGCGCATCCGCGAAACCGCAGAAAGACTTCAGCTTTGAGTACCAGCTTTTAGACCGGCTGCGCGCAGACTGCGAATATTTCCTCGGCGGCGGGCAGCGGAACGAAAGGCACTTATGGGCAGGGACTGTCCGTGAACAGATTGCAAAAATGCGGGAACTGTATCACGCTTTGCCGGAGAAACCGGACTGGCTGACAGAGGACGCGATCAGCAGCTATGAGCGCCGCATGGCTCCGCGCTATCAGGTAATAGTTTATCACCGCACAGAAAACGGTTTTGATGAAAAGCCGGAGTATCAGACGCAGGAGGAGGCAGAACGCATTGCACAGGCGTATATTCGCGGAAGTATGGAAACCGGCGGGCTTGCCTATGACGGCGCTGCCGTCTATGACTTAAAGGAAAAGCAATATCTTCGCATTTACGGCGTTTTTCCCGACCGGCTTGCACAGGCTCAGGTCAGCGTTGAGCGTGACGATGTGTTCCAAGCGAACACGCAGACCACCCCTGCGGATGTGTTCCAATCGAACACACAGCCTGCCGCTGAAGATGTGTTCCAGTCGAACACACAGCCTGCCGCTAAAGATGAAATGGCCGCGCCCTCTATGCCGGAGAGACGGACAGGCCATGTGATTCCGCCCGCCACGCCCCAAACGCCGGTGGAAAATCCATATGAGCCGGACAGCGTCCCCTATATCATCTGCGAATGGAGCGAAAGCCCCGTATTTGAAGATGGGAAACGGTATTCCATCTATGAGTTTGACCGCCTGATGAAGCAGGCGGATGACGAACAGGTTGCAGGGAAAAACGCCGCTTTGAAAAAATATGGCACATGGGAGGACTGGTACGAAGCGGATGATCCTGAAAACGCGAGGTTTCTTGGCTATGATAAAACCAAATTTACTATCGTTATGCCTGATGGGCAAACATATACGGAGCGGCAGGATATTGGTGATGGTGATGGTGGGGTACTGGATTTCCTGAGCCGGTATCCCCAATACCAAAGCATCCTGCAGATATTGCAGCAGGCTGCTGCCGCAGACCCCTCGCGCGATGTGTTCCAGTCGAACACGCAGCCCACCGCTGAAGATGTGTTCCAATCGAACACACAGCCTGCTGCCGACGATGTGTTCCGACGGAACACATCGGAAAGCGCCGCGCCCAAACGGACGGCGCGGACGGTAAAAGAGATTTATGACCAATACCTGCCAGTGATTAAAGAAAAGGTCATGGCTGACGCTGCCTATCAAAATGCCTGCATGAATTCAGACGAGGAAAATGCCCGTATTGAAGCGGATGCTGCAACACGGCGCGCGGCGGTGAGTGTCGGGGATACCGAGTTCCTCCGGCTTTATTATGACCTAAGTTCTTTCCATAACCGTCTGCATAAAGCGGTGTTTGATGAAACCTATCCTGCCCTGCACGCAAGCGCAGAACAGCCCGTTTCATCTGATGATGTGTTCCAAGGGAACACATTGGAGGAAGCCGTGCAGGCTGCTGCCGCAGACCCTTCACGTGATGTGTTCCAAGGGAACACACTGGAAGAAGCCGTGCAGGCTGCTGCCGCAGACCCTTCACGTGATGTGTTCCAAGGGAACACACTGGAAGAAGCCGTGCAGGCTGCTGCCGGAGACCCTTCGCGTGATGTGTTCCAAGGGAACACACTGGAGGAAGCCGTGCAGGCTGCTGCCGCAGACCCTTCACGTGATGTGTTCCAAGGGAACACACTGGAAGAAGCCGTGCAGGCTGCTGCCGCAGACCCTTCACGTGATGTGT